>DVNN01000305.1 GCA_018714325.1 Candidatus Pelethocola excrementipullorum | reverse complement strand
GTCGGCGCACGGCAGGCAGATTTATTAAAGAAATCAATAAAATTTTAAAAAGCACCGAGAAAATTAAAGAACAAGATCTTGATTTCCACTCAGAGACCAATAGTTTTGTTGAGCTGCATGCAGTATCTGAATCTCTGGACAGTCTTAGGGATGCTTTAAAACTGTCCTTGAATGAGCAGATAGAGATAGAACAAAATAAAACGGAACAAATCCGCAGTCTGGCCCACGATATTAAAATTCCAATTACGATTATTAAGGGAAATGCCGAGCTTCTTTCTCTCCAGGAACAGGATGAAGGGAATCAGGAAATCACAGATGATATCGTCTCCGCTTCAGATCAAATTGAAACTTATGTGGGCTCTTTGATAGATACCCTAAGTATTTCTTCCGCCCAATTTATCCAAAAAGAAGCAGTTGATCTTCAGAAATTCATCGAGTCGCTACAAAAAGAGACAGAAGCAATCACCAGATCAAAAGGCTGTTCTCTGACCATGCAAAATAAAATCGCCGATAAAAGAGAATGGAGCATGGATGCCGGGCTGATGACAAGAGCTATATTAAACGTGTTGAACAACGGAGTCCAACATACGAAACCAGGCAATTCGATTACACTTAAACTGGAAATAGACAATGAAGACTACCTGAGCATTGAAATACAAGACTCCGGAAAAGGCTTCTCAAAAGAAGCCCTGGCACACTCCAAAGAGTTGTTTTTTACGGAGAATGAAGCACGACTTGGGGAACAACGTGGAATTGGCCTACACTTTACAAATAAGGTGTTAGAGTCCCACGGTGGAACATTGGAACTTAAGAATACAGAAAAAGGCGGCCTGGTGACACTTAAAATACCAGAATAAAATAGTAATTGAAAGAACTCATATTATAGTACCTGGGAAGAACTCAAATCAGAATCTCATGTCCCCGTACGCCACCCTTGACAGCATGAAAAAGCAATGCTTAAGCTACTGTACCGACGGCGAAAAACTCAAGAACAGATAAAATTCTCCGTCGGATTCACCCAGTGTAGCAATGCTTTCCCATCCCATCAAGGGCAAGTCCCTCCGGGATGCCTGTTCCCACTCCCTCAGGCTCTAAATCTAAGAACAGCTTACCCCCTCACCCATCCCCATAAACCAACCAAATCCCCCCAAATTCTCTTGTGCCCCGGATAACGCATTATAAGAAAATGAGTGGAACAGCCAAAGCACAGAAAAGGAGGCGGGGCATCCAGGGGTGGGGCTGCATTTGCAGGCGAGGTTAGTATTACTTAGGGGAAAGGAAATTCCCGTTCATGTTGGACAGGCAACTGTCTGAGCGAAGCGAGTTTTGCCTGCCCAACATGGCCCTTAGGGAAATCCCTTCCCCCTTAGTAATACTCCCCGCCGAAACCGCAGCCCCGCCCCTGGATGCCCTGCCTCCTTTTCGTCCCCCCCTTCCACCCATGCTTTTACCAAAAATTGTCAACCTGCACAAGAAAAAGCAACAAATCGCAATGACAGTCATTCACTATGACGGAAGACTTTTGTATAATATACCTAGATGAAACAAATAATCATCAAAAAGGGAGGCTTTTAGTATGAAGAAAAAAACATTAGCACTTGTATTAACCCTTGCCATGGCAGGATCACTTGCAGCCTGTGGCTCCAATGGCGGTGACGCTACATCGAATAATGACAAGTCCACATCGTCAAACACTTCAAAGAGCACATCCGAAGAAAAGGATGATAAAAAGAGCGGCGGTGTAAGCCTGAATGTAACCACTACATTTGGAGGAAATGACACCAACCAGAAAAACTATCAGGATGCGATTGCCGCATGGCAGGATGAAACCAGTAATATCGTCAATGATTCCTCCGCAACCTCTGATGAGACCTTCAAGGCAAGAGTTGCAGCGGATTTTGAGGTAGGATCCGAACCAGACGTTCTGTTCTACTTCAATGGCATGGACTCTAACTCCTTTGTAGAGGCAGGAAAAGTTATTTCTGTTGATGAAATCCGTAAAGAGTATCCGGATTACGCAAGTAATATGAACGATGACCTGTTGGGAGCTTCTCCAGTGGATGGAAAGAATTATTCTGTTCCGGTTAATGGATACTGGGAAGGCATGTTCGTTAATAAAGCAGTATTGGAAGCGGCCAAAGTAGAGATTCCGGATGCCAATACTACCTGGGACGAATTCATGGATATCTGTCAGAAGATCAAAGATGCCGGCTATACACCAGTTGCAGCATCTCTGGCTCAGATTCCTCACTATTGGTTCGAGTTCACCATCTACAACCAGCTTTCACCAACAACTCACAATGTACTTCCAAAGAGTGTTGATGATGAGCACGGAAAAGCATGGGTAGCGGGTATTGAAGACATTAAAGACATGTATGATAAAGGATTCTTCCCGGAAAATACCTTATCAGGTACTGACGATGAGACATTCCAGTCATTTATAGATGGCAAGGCAGCATTCCTGGTTGATGGTTCCTGGAAACTTGGTGGTATCGAGGAAGCTACAGACGACATTGATAACTTTACTGTAACTTATGTTCCAGCCAAGGGCGAGCGTAAGTCAACAGATATCATCGGTGGACTTTCTTCTGGATATTATATTACCAAGAAAGCATGGGATGATCCGGAGAAGAGAGAGGCAGCTGTTAATTTTGTTGAATACATGACATCAAATGAAATGGTAACTAAGTTTGCACAGACTTCGGCAACAGCATTGAAAGATGGTGCTGACGTGGATGAAAGCACATTGTCCAGCCTTGGAAAAGATGGCCTGGCTATGATTAAGGGTATTACAGGAATTTCTGGAGCAGTACAAGATCAGATTCCTACCGAATGTAGAGTACCTGTATTTGATGGTATGCCAAATCTGGTAACAGGTAAAGTTCAGATTCCTGATGCGGTAACTGAAGTACTGACAATGATTGAAAACTATACTCCTTCAGAAGCAGCAGAATAAGTGAGAGTTCATTGAACCTGAAACATCTGGCTGTCACACAAACCGGTGTGGCAGCCATTTTTGACACAGGCAGTACGTAAGGTTTCCAATGAGAGAGGAGATGTTATTATGAGTTCTAATATCTATAAAAATAAAAAACCGCTGTTCTTTTTTCTAATACCGGCGTTTTTGTTCATGCTGATATTTTTGTATTATCCATTCATTCAAAATATATTCAATAGTTTTCAGGAAATCAGAGGATTGGGAACTGCACCTATGGGGTGGAAGGATCCCTGGTACTCAAATTTCAAGACGATGTGGGAAGATGAGAACATGAGAATCGCATTGAAAAATACGTTGATCATGATTCTGGTAACCATCGTTGGACAGGTGGGAATAGCACTTTTTCTTGCAATATTAGTTGACAATGTGAAACATGGCAGTAAATTCTTTAGAGTTGTATTTTTCTTTCCAATCGTAGTTTCAGCTACGGCTTTAGGTTTACTTTTTAACTTGATATTCTTATATGACAAAGGCATGATTAATCAGCTGCTTGAGGTTTTAGGTTCCAAAAGCTTGACGGATTGGAAGGACGAAACCCATGCGTTTATGACGATGATGATTCCGGTTACCTGGCAGTATGTGGGATTCTACTTTATTATTTTGGTCACCGGCTTGAACAATATATCCGATGAGCTTTATGAAGCGGCAGCCATTGATGGTGCTACCACGCTGCAGAAAGTTCGTTTTATCACCATTCCATTAGTACATAATGTGATTTGTACCTGTGTGATATTGGCGGTGACGGGTGCTCTGAAGGTATTCGACCTCCCATGGGTAATGTTCCCCAAGGGCATGCCATTTGGTCAGACATGGCTGACGGGTACCTATATGTATTACCAGGTATTTAATGCCACGGATGTGGATTATAGTAGTGCCATAGCGGTATTGATTGTTGTGTTGGGTATCGTATTATCGAAGGTCGTTAACAAGATATTCAAAGAGAAGGATTATTAGGAGGAGATGTTATGAAGAAGAAAAAGTTTCAACCGGGTCAGATTGGCGCCTTCGCACTTCTTTCTCTGTGGGCCCTGACCACGATTTACCCAATTTTCTGGGTGGTATTGAATTCAATTAAAAATAGGAAAATAATCGTATCAGATTCCTTTTCTCTGCCTATTGGTGAGAAGTTTTCGATGGCAAACTATCAGCTTGCATTTGAACGATTGGATATCTTCGGCGCCTATCGTAACAGTTTGATCATCTCTTTGTCTGTGGCAGTGGTGGTTATCCTGCTGGCCGGTATGGCATCCTACGCACTTGTGCGTTACACATTCAGGGGAAGGAGTTTATTGAACAGCCTGGTAATTGCAGGTATGATGTTCCCTGTATTCGCCACGATTATTCCAGTTTTTCAGATGATGTCAAAGTGGGGAATCGTCAACACACCGGACATATGGAAATCTTTGCTGGCCACGGCTTTGCCCCAGATTGCGGGCAATATGTCATTTGCCATCGTAGTTTTAAGCGGTTATATCAAAGGACTTCCGGTGGAACTGGAAGAAGCGGCCTATATGGAGGGATGTAATGCTTTCCAGATATTCTCAAAGGTTGTGATGCCACTGTCTAAGCCTTCTTTTGCAACTGTAGGAATCTTTAGCTTCTTGTGGAGTTACAACGATCTGTTTACACAGTCTTTCATGCTGCGTGGTAATCAATATGGTATCACCAGACTGTTGAATGAGTTGACTTCCAGAGAGGGAACCAACTATGGACTTATGGCTGCAGCCGTAACATTAGTAGTGATCCCCATATTGATAGTTTACATTTTCTTACAGAAGTATATAATAAAAGGTATGACAGCGGGGGCTGTGAAGGGATGAGTCCCGACGCATACTATATAATACTGAAGTTGCTTGAATGGAGAGGGATTCTATGTATAAAGTGGTTTTGATAGATGACGAACCAATAATTCTGGAGGGTATGACCCGGGGCATGAATTGGGATAAGTGGAACTGTAAGGTTGTGGGTACGGCAGGCAGCGGAAAAGACGGTCTGGAATTAATTGAAAAGGAAAAGCCGCATATTGTATTTACCGATATATCCATGGCTAATATGGATGGTTTGACCATGTTGGCCAGTATTAAATCCCAACATGACCAGATGCAGGTCTGTATTCTTACAGGATACCGAGATTTTGATTACGCCCAGCAAGCCATTCGCCTTGGGGTAGCCCGGTTTCTTTTGAAGCCTTCCAAGATGGAGGAGCTGGAAGAGGCCATGGATGCTATGACCTGCCATCTAAAGGAACATCTGGCCGAGGAGCAGCAGGTGGAAGATACGGAAGAAAAGACGATTCTGGATTCCCCTGCAAACAACTTTATTGTAAAGAATGCCTTGAGTTATATAGAAGAGAATTACCGGGAAAAGTTGAAACTTTCCGATGTGGCCGACCACGCCTATGTGAGTCAATGGCATCTGAGCAAACTACTGAATCGACAGACCGGACAAAGTTTTTCCGATATTCTGAATAATATCAGGATTGAGAAGGCTAAAGTGCTTTTGAAAGAGCCATCTTTGAGAATCGGTAATATAGCAGAAGAAGTGGGATTCCTGGATATCGCTCATTTTTCCAGAGTATTCAAAAAGTTGACTGGGATATCAGCCAATGAGTATAGGAATAAGATTATTGGCCGGTAACAATAAAGAGGATAAAATGTAACAAAAAGACCGTAACTTTACGAAATGATGTGACCCCAATAAGTTAGACTTTATAGCGAAGTAGTATTTATTACTGCTTCGCTATTTCTATGCTACTTGGTTGAGCCTATATTCAACCGGACTCATCCAAGATAGTTTTTGTTTGATTCTTTGATTATTATAATAATCTATGTATTTCTCTATCGCATTCTTTAATTCTTCATAACTGTAATAAACGCAACCATAATACATTTCCTGTTTCAACACTCCAAAGAAGTTTTCCATTATTGAATTATCATAGCAATTCCCTTTCCGTGACATACTCTGGTAGATACGATTCAATTTTAGTGTGTTACTGTATGATTTCATTTGGTATGCCCAACCTCGATCGGAATGAAATGTCCTTCTATAGGCACAATCTGAGGTTATCTCTATTGCTTTGTTTAAAGCATTCATTACATTCTGTGCAGAGGGACGTTTATCAATACCATAGCTAATTATCTCCGAATTGAACATATCCATAAAAGGATCCAAGTATAGTTTTCGGATAGTCATTCTTCCTTTACCATCTACTTCGTAGTACTTAAATTCAGTTGTATCCGTTGTTATCTTTTGATGCGGAATGCTGGTGTTAAAACGACGATGTATTCTATTGGGGGCAATTCTGCCGATATTCCCTTTGTAAGAACTGTATTTCCTGCTTTTCCTTGTAAATGATGTTACCTGAAGTCCGAGTTTTTGCACGATTCGCTGAACTTTCTTTTTGTTGACAATCATTCCTCTTTTTTTGAGTTCTCCATAAATCCTACGATAACCAAAATCCTTATTTTCTTTACGAATTTCCATTATTATTTCTTCGATTTCTACATCTGGATTTTCTCTGTCAAATCGCTTTTGCCAATACATGTATGTAGCTTTTGGAAATCCTGTATACGAGAGAATATCTTTCAGTTTGAAGTCTCTTCGGAGGCTGTGGATGACTCTTGCTGTTCTCTCAGACGTGCTTCGTCCTCTAAACGCAACCTCCTCAGTTCTTTTAAATAAGCATTCTCTATTCTAAGCTTTAAGTTTTCATCTTCCAATTGTTTTATATGTTCAGAACTATTATCGATGGTTATGTCTTGAGAAGATAAGGATACCGTATCTTTCGTGTTTTTCGTTTTCAATAATTTCTTCCGACCTTTCTTTTTAGGTCTCAATGCATCAGGACCAGCAATCCGAAAATTACTTACCCATTTCGCCACAAGTGCTGGATTGTTTATTTTTACAGTTAAAGCCAACTCCTGATAAGAGACTTCTGTTGATAGATATAACTCTACCACATGAATCTTAAAATCAAAAGAATAAGTATCATTTTTTCTAGAACGCATTAAACCTTCGTCACCGAATTCATTAAACGCATTCACCCATTTCAGTATCTGCTTATTATCACCGTTGCCAATTTTATACTTCTTAGCCAAAAAATAAGCACTTCCTTTTCCGTCCAAGTACTCTTGAACAATTTTTTTCTTAAACTCAAAACTATATTTTGCCATGAAAAAACCGACCTCCCAATCGTTAGATTTTTGGTCTAACTTTTAGGGGTCGGTTCACTGCGTTTCATTTATTTGTTATTAATTTTTTTTCATGCTGGATGTTTTGTTTCTTATACACTTTTATAAAATAAATGTATTAATTTGGATTTTTTTTCTTGACATTTATGTATTTTTCAATTAAGGTACATTATAAGAGTATATATAGCGCAAAAAAATAAAGGATTTGACTACATAATCATTATTATGTTATACGGCTGAGTCGACCCTTCCGGGGATGGGCATGCGCATTAGATAATATTAAGCAATATATAATTCGATATGTATTGTTAAGTACAAAGAAATAGAGGTGATAAAATGCAATTGAAAATTACTACTGATTATGCAATAAGGATGATATTATATCTGGCTAACAAAAAAGAAATTACAAATTCCATACAGATTTCAGATGAGCTGGGGATACCCTGGAAATATCTAATCAATATAGGGTCGATGTTGAAGCATGCCGGCCTGATCAATACCCATAAGGGGAAGCATGGCGGATATACTTTGGCTAAATCTGCTGAGACCATTAGGATTTATGATATTATTTCGACAACGGAGAAGAATATTAAGATTAACCGCTGTCTTGAAGGGGAGGAATACTGTAGCGCGGATGTGGCAAATAATTGTAAGGTGAAAATATTTTATAGTACTGTCCAGGAAAAGATAGAACAATATTTCAAAGGAGTTACAATTGCAGATTTAGTGGAGGATGCAGAAGGTAAGGAGTCTTTTACCTCTTTTCTCAATTGATGTTCTGGCATCTCAACGTCCCCTTTTTCGTTTTACAGCATCCGCCATAAAGGAAGAAGAAAAGATTGAAAATAACAAATTAAATAGAGAATAGTGTATTAAATTGTAGAAAAAAGAATAAATCGTCGAAATGTATTTCTTTACTAATGAAATCGGATACTATACAATTTATTTACTTTCTATATAACAAGGGAATAAATACGTTTCTTTGATTACCTGATATTTTTCTACTAATTTTCGTTAAATCCCATTTATGTATAAAAGTTATTCATAACATGAGAGCTTACCCGAATACCTATTATGTAGGTATAAAAAGTAAGGGTGTAACTTTGCGGTTTTACAGGATTAAGGATGAGGAGGACGTCAACGAATGAAGCGTAAATGGAAAAAGTTTGCTGCTTTTTTTCTGGTCTTGGCAATGATACTCGTACAAGGGTATTATACGTATGGCGTATATGCTGATACAGAAAGCCAGACCACAGACCTTGAAAGTCATGTTGAGGCTGAGCAAACAGTAGAAGACGACGAAAGAAAAGATGGTGATGAAACCATCTTAGGGAATGAAGAAACTACAGAAGAAATTGTTGAGAGTACGGTAAATGATGATGAAATCAAAGAAGAAAACAAGGTAGAAGCAGAGGATGAAGCCAAAGTAGAACCCAAGGATGAAGTTAAAGTAGAAGTCAAGGATGAAGTTAAAGTTGAAGTTAAAGAAGACGATAAAACTACGGTAGATAATAATGAATTGAAAGACAACCCGGAAAACACAGAGGAAACAAACCAAGATACGGAAGAAGATCCTGTGGTACCAGTTTCTGATAAGAACACATATGAAAAAACAAGGTTTTATAAGAACAGTCCATTAGGAATTGCAGGAGGATTTCATTTAGTTGGATTTCGCAGTGTAGAGACCTTAGCCCATACCAATGGAAATATATTGACCGGATTATTGAAATATAGAAGTAATTTTGGAACCAGAGGGTTGGAAGAGGTCAGTTATTTTAGGAATCTTGAGCTCACTACAGAAGGATTTAAATCCACTTATGGGGGATTGGATTCCGTAATAGTAGTGGGCAAGAATGTGAACACCACTGTAGGAGACAACGGACAGGCTTGGCAGTTGAATGGCTATAAGGTGGATGCCCCAAGAAAAGGCGAGTTCCCTTTAAGCTTATGGAAAGATCACAGTGCCGAGTTCATAGATCTTGAAGGGGTTCGCAGCCAGACCATAAATCTGGGCAAAAAGCTGGGGGGATATGATAATGTAGATGCTGAAATGGGCTATACTGATCAGAACAATCGGTTTATTACCATATCCAATCCCGATGGGGTAAATGTATATAATTTATCCGCTGCTGATATCATTAAGGGCGGCAACCTCGATATCAAGGGGTTTGATAAGGAAAAAACAGGCACTTTAATCATCAATGTTGACTTGAAGGGCGCTGAAAGTTTCTCAATACCAAGCTCCAGAATTGTGTATACAGATGGAGAAAAAGCCCCCATTGGGGAAGTAGTAGAGTGGCAGGTTGGCAACGTAATCTGGAATTGCCTGGACTCCACAGACCCTGATGGAGTTTATCGCGGTAAGATTGATAATTTGGGAGCAGTAAATGGGCATATTTTGGCACCCGGTTCACAAGTGACGTTAAAACACAACCTGAACGGAACAGTGATCGCCGAGGATATTGTGGTGGAAGCCGAATCTCACAGGTCGGACTTCACGGATGAGACGGTGGAAGTCACGGATCCTGAACCGGAGGTTACAGATATATCCGTACAAAAGGTGTGGGATGACGAAGAAAATAAAGATAAGCTACGACCGGAGGAAATCCAGGTCCAATTATTTGCCGATGGCGTGGTCTATGGAGAACCGGTTATTCTAAGCGAAGAGAATGATTGGGAATTCACATGGGAGAATCTCGATAAAAAGAAAGACGGAAAAGATATCCTATATACCGCCGAAGAGCTGGAGATACCAGGAGGCTATACGGCTGTTGTTCACGAGGTAAGGAGTGAAATTATTATAATTACAAACACACATATTCCTAAGGAACCAACACCGGAGCCAACACCGACGCCGACGCCGGAACCAACACCGACACCAACGCCGGAACCAACACCGACACCAACGCCGACGCCAGAGCCGACACCGACGCCGACACCGACGCCAGAGCCAACGCCGACGCCAACGCCGGAACCAACACCGACACCGGAACCGACACCGACGCCAGAGCCGACGCCGGAACCAACACCGACGCCAGAGCCGACACCAACGCCAACGCCTACTACGACACCGGAGCCAACACCGACACCAACCACAACGCCGACGCCGATCGTAACAACGACACCAACCCCGCCAGCGCCCTCGGGGAATAATACCAAAAAGCCGATAAAACCTGTAAAGATCAACAAGGATAAATATTCCGATAAAAAGAAAAGGGTAAGTCCCAAAACCGATGATACAACGAATATATCGGTTTATATGGTCACTCTGGGAATTTCGGCCACCACATTCATTGTTTTAGGATTAATTTATAAAAAGAAGCGGAAGATGTAAGCAGAATTCCCGCCCTTCTTAACGGAGGGGCGGGAATTTATATTTGTGCGCCCGGCGGCGCACGTTTCTAACCGGTGCAAGTCCGGAATCCGCCTGGTGGTGGGAAGGATATAGCCGAAGGCAAGGGTGTCCATCGTGAGGTGGAATCTGAAGGAAGCCGGATGTGGGGAACA
>DVNN01000304.1 GCA_018714325.1 Candidatus Pelethocola excrementipullorum | reverse complement strand
GCTGCTTCTTTTGGATGAACCCTTTGCGGCCATCGATGCAAAGGTGAGAAAAGAGCTTAGAAGCTGGTTGAAAGAGATGATTGGAAAACTTGGAATTACCAGCATTTTCGTAACCCATGATCAAGAGGAAGCCATCGAGGTGGCGGATGAAATCATCATTACAAATAAGGGCCATATTGAGCAGAAGGGAAGCCCGGCAGAGATCTATCAAAATCCGTCCACCGATTTTTCCGCGGCCTTCTTTGGGGAAGCTGTGCTTGTGGAGAATTATGCGAGATTCAAAAGCTTCCCCCAGATCCCAGGTGCTCACCAGGCTATCGTAAGGCCTGAATTCATCAGGATAACCAAGAAGAATGAGATTCAGAAATATAAGAGCTCTGCTTCGGAAGGTGTGGTGGAGCGTATATCCTTCCGCGGAAGTAGTCTGGAGGTAAAGGTGCGGGTCGGCGATATGGTGCTGACGGCCAACCGCTATTTGGAAGAAGAGGCGTTGAAAGAAGGCGAACGGGTGGATGTCTTTATTTACCGAATGTTCGTATTAAAGAATCATAAGGCCATTCTGGTGGAAAATGAAGCAATGGTTGGTGATTCACTCATCATATAAGGGAGGGCGTATGGAGTTTAGAAAACTGGAAACAGATATTTTAATCATCGGCGGAGGCACTGCCGGCTGCTTTGCGGCTCTCACCATAGGCTCGGGGAGTGAAGCCGAGGTTCTGGTTGTAGAAAAGGCAAATATAAAAAGAAGTGGCTGCCTTGCGGCGGGCGTCAATGCCATTAATGCATATATAACAGAGGGGCAGACCCCCAAGGACTATGTGGAGTATGCAAAGCAGGATGCGGATGGCATCGTGAGGGAAGATCTGCTTTTATCCATGGCAAAGCGGCTGAATGAGGTTACCAGGAGGATGGAGGAATTGGGCCTTGTGATCCTAAAGGATGAGCAGGGGAGATATGTGGCCAGGGGAAAGCGGAATATCAAGATTAATGGAGAAAATATCAAACCTCTGCTTGCGGATTCCCTGAAGAATCTGAATCATGTGGAGGTGCTTAATCATATCAACATTACGGACTACGTGGTGGAGGATGGGGAAATAAAAGGAGCATTCGGATTTCATGTGGAGGAGAAAGCCTGGTACCTGATACAGGCGAAAGCAGTGATCTGTGCAACGGGAGGGGCGGCCGGATTATACAGGCCAAATAATCCGGGATTCTCCAGACACAAGATGTGGTATCCGCCTTTTAACACGGGTGCGGGGTATGCCATGGGAATTCGTGCAGGAGCGGAGATGACCACATTTGAGATGCGTTTCATCGCCTTGCGGTGTAAAGATACCATAGCCCCCACGGGAACCATTGCTCAGGGTGCAAAAGCAGGGCAGATTAACGGTAAAGGTGAGAACTACGAGAAAAGATATGGTCTCACCACATCTCAAAGGGTCTATGGAACAGTAAGGGAGAATATGGAGGGAAGGGGGCCTTGCTATCTGCAGACCAGGGGGATTTCCGGAGAACAGGAAGAAGACCTCTATAAAGCCTATCTTAACATGGCGCCCGGTCAGACCCTCCGATGGATTGAGACAGGGAAGGGCCCATCCGTTGAAAATGTGGAGATCGAGGGTACGGAACCCTATATAGTTGGAGGTCATACCGCAAGCGGATACTGGGTGGACGATAACAGGGAGACCACGATACGTGGGCTGTTTGCGGCAGGTGACGTGGCCGGTGGATGCCCCCAGAAATATGTCACAGGTGCTCTTGCGGAAGGAGAAATAGCAGCCGAATCTGCGGTTTCTTATATTAACAAGAGGAATATAACTCCTTTAGGGAAAAAGGAGATGGGAAAGAAGTTAGAAAAGAAAGGGCTGGAGTATGAGGCTTTCTTTCAGAATCAATCCAGTCTCTTCACGATCAATCAGTTGGAAGAGGCGATGCAGAAGGTCATGGATCAGTATGCGGGCGGAATCTCAACCCAGTATCAGTTCAATGGAAAACAACTCCTGGTGGCAGAGGAAAAGATAAAGTTTCTCGGCGATATCAGCAGGAGGCTTAGGGCAGAGGACATGGATGACCTGCTGCGTATCTATGAATTGAGAGAGCGGCTTGTGGTCTGTGAAACCGTGATTGCCCATCTAAAGGCCAGAAAAGAAACAAGATGGCATAGTTTCTGTGAAAATATGGATTATCCCCAAAAGAGTGACCAGTGGTTGAAGTATGTTAATTCCAGGATGGAAGACGGAAAGATTAAGATTATTTTCAGGGAATTGGTAGCAGGAGGTGAGCGGTATGAGCATTCGGATACAGAGTGAGAGGTGTATCGGATGCGGGAAGTGTTTGGATGTATGTCCCGGTAATCTGATAAAAAGGGGTGAGGACGGGAAGGCTTATATCCGTCATCCCCAGGACTGTTGGGGCTGCACTTCCTGTGTGAAAGAATGCCCGGAAAACGTAATCTTTCTTTATCTGGGAATTGATATGGGGGGATGCGGAGGCAGGCTGAATGTAGAAAAGGAGGGGCATGTCTGGAACTGGAAGATTGAGGGGCCGGACGGCCAGATTCATATGATTGACGTGGATCAAAGGGATGCAAATAACTATTAGGAGGAGAGAATGATGAGTCAATTATCCCATTTGGAGGAATTGGAGGCAGAAGCCATCTATATTATGCGGGAGGTGGCAGCGGAGTGCGAGAATCCGGTGATGCTTTATTCCATAGGAAAGGACAGTTCCGTGATGCTGCACCTTGCCCTAAAGGCATTTTACCCGGAAAAACCACCATTTCCATTGCTGCATATAGATACGACGTGGAAATTTCGTGAAATGATTGAGTTCCGTGATAAGACAGCCGAAAAGTTAGGCCTTGAGCTGTTGGTATATCAAAATAAAGAGGGAATCAGTCAGGGGATCAATCCCTTTGACCATGGTTCAGCCTATACCGATATTATGAAGACGCAGGCCCTAAAGCAGGCCTTGAATCAATACCAGTTCACCGCGGCTTTTGGCGGCGGCAGAAGAGATGAGGAAAAAGCACGGGCAAAGGAACGGATTTTCTCCTTCCGTAATCAGGCCCAGGCCTGGGAGCCTAAGAATCAAAGGCCTGAGATGTGGAAGCTTTACAGTACAAAGATTAACAAAGGGGAGAGCATCCGTGTTTTTCCTCTCTCAAACTGGACGGAGAAAGATATTTGGCAGTACATACAAAAGGAGAAAATTGAGATCGTACCTCTTTATTTTGCAAAGGAGCGTCCCGTTGTCTACCGTGATGGGAATATCATCATGGTTGACGACGACCGGATGAAATTGCTGCCGGGCGAGGTGATTCAGTATAGAAAAGTGCGTTTTCGTACCCTTGGATGTTATCCCCTCACAGGAGGTTGTGAATCAGAGGCGGAAACTCTGGACCAGATCATAGAAGAAACCTTGCGTGCGGTTTCCTCCGAGCGGACCAGCAGGGTCATAGATCATGAAGCGGCAGGCAGCATGGAGAGACGAAAAAGAGAGGGGTATTTTTGATATGAAGGGACTGTTAAAATTTATCACCTGCGGGAGTGTGGATGATGGAAAATCCACATTGATTGGTCATATTCTATATGACGCAAAGCTACTTTATGCCGATCAGGAAAGAGCTCTGGAATTGGATTCCAAGGTAGGAAGCAGGGGCGGGGAGCTGGATTACTCTCTTTTGCTGGATGGTCTGATGGCGGAACGAGAGCAGGGTATTACCATTGACGTGGCATACCGCTACTTTACTACGGAGCATCGAAGTTTTATCGTAGCGGATACCCCGGGTCATGAAGAATATACGAGAAATATGGCGGTGGGGGCATCCTTTGCGGATTTGGCCGTTATTCTGGTGGATGCCTCGAAAGGTGTGCTCATACAGACCAGGCGTCATGCCAGAATCTGTTCCCTGATGGGAATCCGGCACTTCGTATTCGCCGTCAATAAAATAGACCTCATGGAGTATAGACAGGAAGTATTCCAGCAGATTGAGGGTCAGATTGAGCAGCTGGTGAAAGAGCTGGGGCTGCCACATGCGAAAATCATTCCGGTATCCGCTACAGAGGGAGATAATGTCACAACTCAGTCGGAAAACATGGAGTGGTATCGGGGGGAACCCTTGCTTGCATATCTGGAACAGGTGGATGTATATGACTTGGAAGAAGAGCAGGGATTTTATCTTCCGGTACAGAGGGTCTGTCGTCCGAATCATGAATTCAGAGGATTTCAAGGTCAGGTGGAGGCGGGAAGTGTGGAAACCGGACAGGAGGTCACGACATTTCCCAGTACGGAAAAAGCCCTTGTGAAAAGTATCCATATTGGAGATCAGCGGGTCACCAGAGCGGAGAAGGGGCAGCCCATCACCATACAGCTTGACCGGGAAGTGGATGTTTCCAGAGGCTGTGTGCTGGAAACTTCTGCGGATACCAAGAGTGCAGACCATGTGGAGGGAACCATCTTGTGGATGGATGACACTCCTCTGACCTCAGGCAGGAATTTCTTTGTAAAAGTGGGCACCAAGACGATTCCCGGCGTGGTGACAAAGATTTGCCATTCTATCAATGTTAATACCGGAGCAGAAAAAGCTACGGATTCTTTGAAGAAAAATGAAATCGCAGTATGTCAGATAGCGTTCGGCCAGAAAATCGTGGTGGATGTCTTTCAGCATCACAGGGCATTGGGCGAATTTATCTTGATAGACCGGGTGACGAATATGACCTCCGCTTGCGGAGTCATTGATAAAATTGACCTGCAGCAGGAGGAATCGGCACAAGAAGTGACGAGAGAATCCCGGTATAGGCAGAAAGGTCAACTGCCGGTTACGGTGGGATTTTCTGACCAATATCCCGAATTCGGCCTGGCCTTTATCAAAGAGGTAGAATCCAGACTTGTGGTGTTGGGCAGGCACACCTATTTGGCGGAAAATGGTTCTGACAAGGGTCAGATCGTGAAAGTCATATCCGATGCAGGACTAATACTTCTGCTCCCAATAAGCGGAGAAGAGGAGGGGGTGATTTTGAAGTCAGCCGGGGAATTCTATGTGGATATTGCCGAAAAAAGCAGGAGTTTATCAGTGGATGATGTTGTTGCGGCGATCATGGAATCGTCTGAACTGGCAGTGTTATAAAATTGAGGATGATTTTATTGACAAACAGAGGGAGAAGGGCATATAATCATAATATATTATTCCTATAGAAATAATAGGAAAAGAGGGAGGATGATTATGTCAAAGATCACAGAAGGTCATTTGGAATGTAAGATGAGCACAGCATTTGATGAATGGTTACCCACAATACCGATGGATAGTAGTGACCTTTGTTGTACCACACCGTTGTTTAAAAATTAAGAATGATAATCTTTGGGCAGGAATATGCTTAGCATGTAATAAGTTACCTGTTGTAAACCAGTGGTGTGGAGGTGAGTTGATGACTGAAAAGAGGGTAAGTGAAGAGGAACTGAATAAAATTAAGCAGCTGATAGAGTCCATCCGTTTTGGTTCGGTAACCGTGGTGGTTCAGGATGGAAAAGTAATACAGATTGAGAAGAATGAAAAGATTAGATTGAATAACAAATAGTGTAGCTGAAAGCAGGGTGCAGTTAGAGATGATCGTCTAACTGCACCCTGCTTTCAGCTAATCCTTTATTTTTCGCTGCTTAGATAGCGCCACAAAGTAGTTCGCCCGATTCCCAGTTTTTTAGCAGCAGCACTTTGATTTCCGCCGCATCTATCCAATGTATACTCCGCGATATCTTTTACAATTACGTGGAGGGGCTGGTCTAAATTTATAGAATTCATGGACTGTCCGTTACATGCTGAATGTTCACTATGTAAATCTTTCGAAACAATAAACTTGGATTCCTGCTCAAGCACTTTTCTAACGACTTCCGGAGTCACATGGGGAGTGGTGGTCTCTGTGATAATCTCCTTCAACACCCTTCGGAATTGCGTCATATTAAAAGGCCAGGGATAGGCGAGCAGCAACTCGAATGCCTTGGGCTGAATACTGGTAACTCGCTTGCCCAGCTGTTGATTCAAGGTATCCAGGTATAGGGTTGCGGAGGAATGAATATCATCGGCCTGTTCCCGCAGGGAGGGCATGTTCAGCACGTAGCAGCTGAGCATGTTCACAAATCGCATCGCTATATGTGGAATGGGTTGTTGATGCCCGTTGGAGCAGGACAGGATGATTTTATTACGTAGGTGCAGCTTGGTATCCGTCATGATGGACAAGAGCTGATGCTGTTTGGGCTTATCCAGACTTTCAATATTGCTTATGTATATGGTGTTATTATTTTCCATAAAAGGCGAATTATAATTCGAGACCAGGTAATTCCAGTTTCTATCATTTAAAAGAGAGCAATCGATGTTAAATAAGGGGTTGTTCCTATCGTTGCTCTTAGAATACAAGAGTAAGGCCGCCTTGTCTTTGCCGGTACCAATCTCTCCTGTAATCATGACAGGCATATTTGTTTCATTGATCTGGCCAAGTTTATGCTGCAACTCCTTGGATGCGTTCGTAGTACTAAAAAAGCTCATGCTATACTCTGCTTCCGCCTGATTTAAATCGAATATTTTAATTCCATATTTGGAATAGGTCACAGGAATTCCGGTGGCGGTGATATGGCAAATATAGTAGGGTTTCTTTTCTTCACCGTAATAAAAACAGTCGACGGAATACATAATACCTTTGACATTGATAAAAAAATTAGCGTTGCCCTGAGGCGAAGCATCTATGGTCTTATATACCTTCTTCAATATGGAATCGGAATTCGGCTGGGTATTGGAGGAAAATAATACATTCTTTTCCGTATCGAATACAACCGTATACTTCTTTGTGCTGGAAACTGCCTTTTGCAGGATGGAAATTTGCTCCAGGTACCGTGCCTGGTCCCTGTAATAGGCTACGGCGTCATCGATTGCAGTAGTTACATTCTCCAACCCGGTGGTCAGAAGAATAGGTGTAAGACCCATGAGTTTTGCATGAGGATAGGGAACCGTATCACAGACGATCATATTATATCCTCTTGCTTTTACATCTTTTAATATCTTTTTTATATTCTCGGGAGAGTGTATTGAGATGATTTCAACAGGCTCTTCCAAAAGTTCGCAAAGAGATTTGGCAATTGAGGTAATGGCATGGAATCCAATCACGACGAAAGGCTTCTTTGTGGCTTTGGCCTGTCGGATACAGTGCAGCACATCGTAGTAGGATATTCCGATATCAATAACAGGAAGATGGGTTACATCACGAATGAGGTCGGCGGTGTTAGCACGTGATAGAATAACATCATATTCATAGTCCATGGCACGTACAATCTCTTGTCCCTCATCTAGATTACCTTTGACAACGGTAAGCTCGATATCTTCCCGCTTGGAGGCGACTTGCTCCATCAATACTTTTAACCCCTCATAAGGTGCAATTCCTAAAATTCTAGTCTTATGATTCATACAGTTCTCCATTAGATTTTTTTGAATATGTTTCATTATAAAACAAATTATAACATAAAAAAGTTGAAAAAGATATGTAAAATTGATAAAATGAACATATAATTAAGAGTAGTGTTTTAAAATGAAACGAAAAGGAGGAAACAAATGAAAACATTTAATTTACCCTATGGAAAAGAGACTATCGAGGCAAATATTGCTGAAGAGCATTTGGCCGGGGTATTGCTTTCAAACTTGCATAAATATAAGGCAGAAAAGTCCCAGGAGGATTTGGTTCGTGAATCTTTGGAAAATCCAATTGGTACTCCAAGACTTAAAGATATGGTGGTGGGTAAAGAGAAAGTTGTAATCATATCCTCTGACCATACCAGACCAGTACCAAGTAAAGTTATTATGCCGATTTTACTGGAAGAGATACGCGAGGGAAATAAAAATGCGGATATTACCATTTTAATTTCCACAGGTTTACACCGCGGCACAACCAAGGACGAGCTTGTAGAAAAATTTGGAGAAGATATTGTACGTAATGAGAAAATCATTATCCATGACTGTGATGACCTGGAGAATATGATTTCCTTTGGAAAATTACCTTCCGGCGGAAACTTCTCAATCAACAGAATCGCTGCAGAGGCAGATCTGCTCATTGCGGAAGGATTTATTGAACCACATTTCTTCGCTGGCTTTTCAGGCGGAAGAAAGAGTGTTCTTCCGGGCGTGGCAAGCCGCGAAACCGTAATGTACAATCATAACTCCGCTTTTATCGCAAATAAATATGCAAGAACGGGTGTTATCGAGGGCAATCCAATCCATAATGACATGCTTTATGCCGCAAGAGCGGCGCGTCTGGACTTTATCGTAAATGTGGTTATTGATGCAGAGCATAAGGTGATCAAATGCGTATCGGGTGACTGTGATCTGGCCCATCGCGAAGGACGTGGATTCTTAAGCAGCATGTGTCAGATCGATGCGATTCCCGCTGATATTGTAATCTCCACCAATGGAGGATATCCTCTGGATCAGAATATCTATCAGGCGGTAAAGGGTATGACAGCGGCAGAGGCTACCGTAAAAGAAGGCGGAGCGATTATCATGGTTGCCAAGTCTGTAGACGGCCATGGCGGAGAAGTTTTCTATGAGACCTTCCGTGATGAGAAGGACTTGAATAAGATGATGAATGTCTTCACAGGCAGAAAAGCCGAAGAGACCATCCCGGATCAGTGGCAGTCACAGATCTTTGCCAGACTGCTGTTAAAAGCTCAGGTAATCTATGTTTCAGACGCTCCGGACGAAATTGTTAGTGATCTGCATATGATACCGGCTCATAGCATCGAAGAGGCCATGGAAAAAGCGAAAGAGATTGTTAAGAAGGACGATTATCAGGTTACGGTAATCCCCGATGGTGTATCTGTAATGGTGATTGAATAGAGAGGAGAGGGAAGGATATGAAATTCATCTTAATGCCTGATTCATTTAAAGGAACACTGAGTTCAACTGAAATCTGTAATATCATGAAGGAGAAAATCGACATACATTTTCCAAACAGCGAGGTTATCTCCATTCCGGTTGCGGATGGTGGAGAGGGAAGTGTGGATGCATTTATCACCGCTGTAGGCGGAAGAAAAGTGCATGTAACCGTTAAAAATCCTTACTTTGAAGACATGGATGCCTATTATGGAATCCTTTCTGATGGTACCACAGCCGTAGTGGAGATGGCGGCATGTGCAGGGCTTCCACTTGTGGAAGACAGGAAAAATCCGAAACTTACAACAACCTATGGAGTTGGCCAGTTAATTCTGGATGCTGCCAAAAGCGGTGTTAAGAAAATCGTCATTGGATTGGGCGGATCTTGTACCAACGACGGTGGATGTGGCTCGGCTGCAGCAGTAGGAGTCAAATTTTATAACGATAAGGACGAAGAATTTGTTCCTACCGGCGGCAACTTGGATACCATCACAAGAATCTCCATGGATGAGATCGACCCAAGCCTAAAGGACATCGAGATTGTAACCATGTGTGATATTGATAATCCGATGTATGGAGAAACAGGCGCAGCCTATATCTTTGGACCACAAAAAGGTGCCGATGAGGCGATGGTAAAAGAACTGGATGCAGGGCTGAAAGCCTTAAGTGCGGTGGTTGAAAAAACCATAGGCAAGGATATCAGCCAGATTCCGGGAGCTGGAGCAGCAGGTGCAATGGGGGCTGGAATGGTGGCATTCTTCAGTTCAGAATTACAGATGGGAATTCAGACCGTATTGGATACCGTAAAATTCGACGACATCTTAAGCGAGGATGCCTATGTGTTCACCGGTGAAGGAAAGCTGGACTCTCAGAGCCTCAGGGGAAAGGTGGTAATTGGTATTGCAGGCAGAACCAAGCAATACAACGTTCCATTGATCGCAATCGTTGGTGGAGCAGAGGATGCAGAAATCGAGAAGGCTTATGAAATGGGTGTTACAGCGGCATTTTCAATTAACAGACTTCCTCAGGATTTCTCAATCAGCAGCAAGCATTCGAAGGAGAATCTTAGCTATACGATGGACAATATCTTAAGGCTATTAAAAATCTAAGGAGAAAGAGTATATGAATATTTTAAAGACAATAAAGAAGCTTCCGGGTGGCTTGATGGTAGTGCCCTTGCTTTTAGGTGCAGTTATTAATACATTCTTCGGCAATAGTATCTTGGGCATGACTGATACAGGTATCTGGGATTGGTTTGGTGGAACATTTACAGTAGATCTTTTTAAGACCGGAGCCATGCCGATTTTGGCAGTATTCTTATTCTGTAATGCCACGACTATCGACTTTAAAAGCGCTGGTGTACCCTTATATAAAGGTGTTGTAATCACCACTACGAAAGTAGGTCTTGGTATTATTATCGGTATCTTAGTCGGCAAGTTTTTTGGCCCGGATGGTGTTTTAGGTTTGGCACCCCTTGCAATTGTAGGTGCTATCTCCAACTCAAACGGCGGACTGTATGCCGCTCTTGCAGGAGAATATGGTGATGCAACTGATGTAGGAGCTGTTTCCATTCTCTCCTTGAACGACGGCCCATTCTTCACCATGGTAGCCTTAGGTGCTGCAGGTGTTGCAACGATTCCGATCACTGTTTTGATTGGTTGCGTCATACCGATTGTAATCGGTTGTATCCTTGGTAATCTGGATCCGGAAATCAGAAAGTTCTGTGAGCCGGGTGCTACCATGATGATTCCTTTCTTCGCTTTCCCACTGGGAGCCGGATTACATCTCTCGAACCTGGTGAAAGCAGGTATTCCCGGAATTATCTTAGGTGCTGCATGTACCTTAATCACGGGTCTTGGTGGATACTTTGTATACAAACTGCTTAGAATGAAATATCCGGAGGTGGGAGCAGGAATCGGAACCACCGCTGGTAATGCGGCAGCGACACCGGCAGCAGTGGCTGCGGCAGATGCTTCTCTGGTTGCAGTTGCGGCGACAGCGACTGTTCAGATCACAGCGGCTATTATTGTGACCGCCATACTTTGTCTGTTACTTACATCATTTTTGCATAAGATTGAAGAGAAAAACAGGGCGAAAAAGGCAGCGGCTTAAACCTTCTGGTAACGATACTACGATGGAGAAGGGCAGGAGGATTAGGTCTTAAAACGTGTATTAGATTGCTACTTTTTATATAAGAAAAGGGTAATGGTGTTTATGAGGACACCATTACCTTTTTGTCAATTTAGAGTGATTTTGCGATAGATATAAGAACAAGAGATACTGTAAGATAGACATAATTGTTTGAATGGAGCAAAAGTCAAGTGAATGTCCGCTTTTTTGAGTAGAATAATGAACGCTTACCATCTATGCTTAGAATGAATAAGAATAAATGGTAAGAGGAGTTTAGGATGAATTGTAAAAGGGCAATAGAAATATGTAAGCAAAAACTGGAAGTTACCATGAAAAGTATCCCCCGTAATATGCCTGAGTACTGTGCGTGTTCCAACGGTAGGTATTTTGAACTGACCTCGCCTCTGGATTTCAATAACATCGAGACCTGGATGCCGTCCTTTTTCACTGGTCAGGCTTTGCTCGCATATGAAGAAAGCAGGGATGCTAAATATTTGGAGTGGTTAGAGAGATTTTCAAAGGTTTATGAAGAAAAGGTATTTCGATATCCGGAAAATACCATGCACGATTTGGGATTTTTGTATACCCCATACGCCGTAGGGCTGTACCGATTGACCGGAAAGCATACCTACCGCAGAATGGCGTTGAAAGCGGCCGATGAACTCAGCAAGCGTTATCAGATAAAGGGTGAATTCATACGTGCCTGGGGAAGGGTGGACGAGCTGGAAGGACCATGGGCCAGTGAAGCGATCATTGACTGTATGATGAATCTCCCTCTCCTGTTTTGGGCTGAGAAGGAGACTGGTAATCCATTCTACGGAGAGGTTGCGAAGCACCATGCAGATACAACCATGGCCAACTTTATCAGAGCAGATGGATCCGTGTATCATGCCTTTCACTTTGACAGGGAAACCGGTGAGCCACTCTGGGGATGCAATTACTGCGGGTACGCCGATGAATCCTTCTGGGCGAGGGGCTGCACCTGGGCAATCTACGGGTTTATGGTGGCTTATACCCATACTGGCATATACAAGTATCTGGAGTTATCTGAAAGGCTTTCAAAGCGATTTATGGATGAAATTGCAATGGGTGGTGGTGTGGATGGATACATTCCTTACTGGGATTTCAGACTGGCAAACACAGTTGAGAAGAAAAGGGATTCGTCTGCGGCGGCCATCGCTGCCAGCGCATTTTACAGTCTTGCATCCATAACGAAGGAGAGCAAGTATAAGCGCTGGGCAGATGGCATACTGAAGGAACTGATAACGACTGAATATCTGGACACTGACATAAGTATCCCCGGAATTTTGAAGCATTCCAATGGCCTGGATCATTATACGCTATTTGGTGATTACTTCTTTATGGAGGCGCTGATGAAATGCCAATATGACTGGCAGATGTATTGGTAATAGTGAAAGAAGCCTACAAGTCTACCTTATCAAAATAACCTGTTGCCAGATGGTAAGCACCGATTGTTGCAAAAAGGTAAAGGAAAATGCCGGCAATCAGAATCGGAAGCTGCAGTCGTAACATATGAGGCTCAACACCATCCAGCCATTGCAGGGAGGGAACATGGGATAACCCCTCCATCCCCACCATAACCACCGACACCGGTATCATGGCAAGGATGAAAGCTTTTCCGGCCTTATAGGCAGTCTGGTAAAATTGAGTGAGAAATATAAGGTTAAACAGGGCAAAACATAGAAAACCAAACCCATAATAGGCAACATTGGCCTCCAGGCCCACCTGATTCCTCTCGGTAAAAAGACGTGTATGGAGCAGGGCAAATGGTATGGAAAAGAGTAGTTCTCCCAGCTGTACAAATACAATCATCAGGAATTTGCCTTTCACAACATCACTTTTTCTCACCGGTAAGAGGGCCGTGTAATAAGTATCCCGGGTCTCTCTACCGAAGAGAAAGGTGATAAAAGGTGCCAGGCATCCAAACAGAAACACCACACTATATGGATAAGAAGGAATGATGATCAAAGCTCCCATCAACATAAATACATATAAGGTAGGGTGGGCAGCAAGGCGTAATTCTTTATAAAGCAAATTAAACATCGTAGTTCCTCCTATCTGTGCGAATCATAATTTCCTCCAGACTCAAATCACCGGTATCGTTGGGAGTTTTTAAGTGCTCAAAAGATTTCATAAAGCGTTCTTTTTCGGCACTTATCAATAATTTCCCGTCTTTTATATAAGTAATATCATCTGCGCATTTATCCAAATCAGAAGTAATATGGGTGGAGAACAGGATGCCTCGCTTCTGGTTCTTGACAAGAGCTTGAAACAACACCAGTAAATCTTCCCGTGAGACGGGGTCCAAACCGCTGGTTGGTTCATCCAGAATCAGGAGCCTGGCCTTGTGTGACAAAGCCAAAGCTATCAGATATTTTACTCTCATACCCTGGGATAGCTGATTCACCCGTTTTTTGGGGTCTAATTCAAATTCATTCATATAATGCTGATACGCTTCATTATCCCAGTTTTTATAAAAGCGGCTGGTCACAGCGGTTATGTCAGTCAATGTCTTATGTTGATAAAAGTCGATTTCCCCTAACACAACGCCAATTTCCTGCTTACAACTGATCTCCTCAGCCGGAAAATCCCTGCTCAGAATCTGTATCCTGCCACAGTCGGGATGCACCAGATTGAGCATGGCCTTTAGTGTTGTGGTTTTTCCGGCGCCATTCTTACCGATAAGTCCCATAATCCTGCCCTCGGCCAGAGTAAAGGAGATATCGGTTAATTCGAATTGAGGATATTTCTTGGTCAACCCGCTAATTTCTAACAATTGATTCATATGTCATTCCTTCCTATCCTTGCATATGGATTATGAGCATAGTATAATTGTGACATTAAAAAAACGCAATAGCACTGAGAAAAG
>DVNN01000303.1 GCA_018714325.1 Candidatus Pelethocola excrementipullorum | reverse complement strand
GGAGTAAAAAGTATTTGCTTTAAGGCCTGGATGCTCAGGAAAGTATAAATTGAGCATACTCTTTATTGTTTTATTGAACCCAAATATGTATAATAGAGAATAATCGTCAGTATACATACTTAATTCAATTCAACAACAAGGAGGTAGCAAGTGGCAATAAACCAGAAACATCTGAAAGAATATTTATTGGAACAAGGAGCATCCTTGGTTGGTTTTGCCGACCTTACAGAATTAACTGAAGGTGATCTTAAAAATGGAATGTCCATTATCATAAGGCTTCCTAAGCATATCATACGGAACATCAACGGTGGTCCCACAAGAGAGTATTTTAATATGTATCATGAAATCAATGGCAGATTAGACCTCCTTGCACATCAGTGTGAACAATATATTCGAGACTGCGGTTATCATGCCACTGCCTTAACCACCGATATAGTGAAGACCTCTGATGACCACAGGACAAAGATTCCCCATAAGACAGTTGCAACCAATGGTGGGTTGGGTTGGATTGGAAAGTGTGCCTTGCTGGTAACCAAGGAATATGGATCGGCAGTCCGGTTGACCTCTGTGCTGACGGATGCGCCCTTTCAGGCGGATTCCCCTGTTACCGATTCACTATGCGGCAATTGTATGAGATGCACTGAAGCCTGTCCGGGCAAAGCGGTATCGGGTCGTAACTGGAACAGGGAACTGGACCGGGATATGCTTCTGAATGCAGAGGAATGCCGCAGGAGCGCCAGGGTCCTTGCCAAGGAGAGAATTCAGGAAGTCATAACCCTATGCGGGAAATGTATAGAAATCTGTCCTTATACCCGTAAATATATCTATGAAGATATGAAACAGGAACCTAAGAACTAATTTTACATAGCGAAAGAGAGGTAAATGATGAATGTGTAGACGGGTAATCGATATGAGCAAAAAGCTCTGTACAAAATTCAGTCAGGCACAATTGTACAAAGAAGGAGACTTAGGAGAATAAAAGGAGATTGAACCATGGTATTTAGAAGTTTAAAACCCAAAGAAGCAGAAGCTTTCTGGGATATGATGAATTCTCTTGATTACGAAACAGAATTCATGATGTATGAGCCGGGAGAACGCACAAAGAATCTTAGCAGGATAGAATCACTGATTGAGGACAGCATCCATGGTCAGGATTTTCTTCTGGTGGCGGAAGAAAATCAGGAGCTGGCAGGGTATATCTCAGCGCAAAAAGGCGGATTGAAGAGAATTCAGCATACAGCATATGTGGTCACAGGAGTGCGCCAGAAGTATAGAAGGAGAGGAATTGGAACGAAGTTTTTTAAGAAATTGGATGAGTGGGCAAGGGAAAATAAGGTTACGAGATTGGAATTGACGGTTCTCTGTCCGAATATCATAGCCTTGCGTCTATATGAAAAGAATGGTTTTGTGATTGAAGGTATTAAGAGAAATTCGATGTTATTGCATGGTGAGCTCATGGATGAATACTATATGGGCAAGATCATGTAAGTGACTATTTATTTGCATTCCGTAAACTGGCTTTTTTTGATACTTGCAGGAGCTGAACATTTATTATAGAATAGGTCTTAGACTATGGATACCTAAAGAGATATCACAGCGTATGGCGGCAGGAAGTGCATCCATACGCTGATGAAAAAAGGAGCATTATAGATATGACAAGACAAGAAATAGAAGGATTTATAACCCAGTTTCCTATCTATCAATATGCATTTATAGATACCGAAGATCTGGAGTTTTCAGATAAAGTACGGACTATATGTAAGAAGGAATGCCCCCGGTATGGTGGTTCCTGGTCCTGTCCTCCGGCAGTGGGCACGGTTGAAAAATGCAAACAGAAGTGTCTGGAATATGATCAGGCGCTGTTCTTTTCTTCGGTGGCGGATGTAAAGGATGTCTCCAACATGGAGGAAACTCTGAAAACCCAGGAAGAACACGAGAAGATGACCACAATCATAGAGAAGTATCTGAAGGATCAGACAATGCTGGTCTATACCTTGTCCACTGAGTCCTGTTCTCTATGCGAGAAGTGTACCTATCCCAAAGGTACCTGCCGCCATCCGGATACCATGCATCCTTGCATTGAAAGTCATGGGATCGTGGTGCCCAACCTGATTGAGAACAATACGATGGACTATTATCTGGGTGAGAGACTTGTCCTCTGGTTTTCTCTGATTTTCTTTAAAGAGGCATAATCTGAGGTTTTCATACATATAGTATTCAATAAAAACAGGTTTGGGAGCCTCTAGCTGTGAAGAAAAAACCTCATAACATCGGCTCAGCCTGGCTTAGCCGGATGCAGATACCTACTGATCTGGCTTATCAGGAATCCGTTATCACATTTTGGGGAAAGCGGGAAGTCTGCATTGAGAATTACCGCCATATATTGGAATACAAATGTGGACGGATTGTACTTTTATTAAAAAATGGTAAATTGTGCATTAACGGTTCAAACCTGAATATCACACATTACAGCAGAGAGGAGATGAAGATCTCCGGTCAGATACATGAGATCACTTTCGAAATTTAGTTGATAGTAAAGTGAATGGGAATTCCAAATTGCAGGCCTTGGAGCTTGCAGTTGTTTCATTTTAGAAAGGAGAGCTCATGAATCAGCTGATTCGGTATTGTAAGGGATATTTGCGGCTCCGGCTCACCGGCAATATGCCGGAGCGGTTTTTGAATCTCTGCGCGGCAAATCAGATTTTTCTCTGGAATCTGCTCTATGATGAGAACAGTTATCTGCTGACCATGTCCATCCGGGATTTTAGGAGACTTCGGCCACTTTGCCGGAAGACAGGATGTACACTTCATATTGTGGAAAAGCATGGAATGCCCTTCTTTTTTTATAATAACAGAAAAAGGAAGGGATTTTTTATTGGATTTCTGCTGTTTGGAGGTCTGTTATATCTGTTGTCATGTTTTATCTGGAATATACATATTGATGGAAATCATGCCAACAGCACCTATACGATTCTCGCCTTTTTAGAACAGCAGGGAATCCATCATGGCATCTGGAAGAACGACGTGGTCTGCCAGGATATCTCCGCAGAGGTAAGACAGGCATTTCCCAACATCACCTGGGTATCCACGAAAATACAGGGAACCCGGCTGGTGGTCGAGATCAAGGAGAATGTGGATGGGTATATAGAAAGGGAGGAGCAGCCGGAAGATCAAAGCCCCTGCAATCTGACGGCCGCCAAGGATGGAACCGTGGTGAAAATCATCACCAGAAGCGGGATACCCAAAGTTACGGAAGGCTCTCAGTGTGAGAAAGGGGATATTCTTGTGAGCGGCGAAATCCCCATAATAAATGATGCCGGCGAGACGATACGCTATGAATATGTACATGCCGACAGTGATGTATATCTGCAGACACGATATTACTACTATAAAGAATTCAAGCGGACATACAAGCATCGAGAATATGCCGAAAAGATCACGAAATTCCCCTTTCTGGAGGCCGGAAAATTCAGGCTGGATACGAGCTTTTTAGGAAAGCAGGAAGGTCCGTCAGTTTCTTATGAGGATCGTCATCAGGTGTTTTTGACAGAGAACTTTGCATTACCTATCTTCTATGGTACCATCGCCAGTCGTGAGTATACAGAAAGTGAGACGCTCTATACGAAGGAGGAGTGCCAAAAGATAGCCGAAAAACAGCTTCAGCGCTATCAGGAGGATCTGGAAAAAATGGGGGTTCAAATATCTGAAAATAATGTTAAAATAGACATATCCGATACATCATGTATCGCAAAGGGTGAAATAATCGTTATTGAACAGGCATCGGAGGAGACTCCCTGTGAGATACAAGAAGCATTACCCGGAAAGGATAACTCGTTGGATGAGTGATAACATAATAGAAAGCCGGATGGATTTTCCGGCACAGCATGAAAAGAATATTTTTGGACAGTTTGATGAACATGTCAAGTTATTGGAACGATCATTGAATGTATCACTGATTTCCAGAGACGGACAGCTGAAGATCATCGGCCCGGAAACAAGTGTGAACCGGGCCAGAAAGTGCCTCCAGCAGCTGATGGAATTGTCGGCCAGAGGCAATGAGATTACAACCCAGAATGTGAACTACGTTCTGGCCTTGTCCATGGAGCAGCAGGAATCAGCGATTGTGGAACTGGATGGGGATTTGATCTGCCACACCATGAGCGGGAGACCTATAAAGCCCAAAACACTGGGACAGAAAAAATATGTGGACCAGATTCGTGACAAGATGATTGTATTTGGTATAGGACCGGCCGGAACTGGAAAGACTTATCTGGCCATGGCTATGGCCATTACGGCCTTTCGAAACGATGAGGTGAGCCGAATCATACTCACCCGTCCTGCCATAGAAGCCGGTGAGAATCTGGGATTTTTGCCAGGTGACCTGCAGTCCAAGGTGGATCCCTATCTGAGGCCACTGTACGATGCCTTATACCAGATTATGGGAGCGGAAAGTTTTCAGAAGAACATGGAGAAGGGGTTGATCGAGGTTGCCCCTCTGGCATATATGAGAGGGCGGACCCTGGACAATGCCTATATCATATTGGATGAGGC
>DVNN01000302.1 GCA_018714325.1 Candidatus Pelethocola excrementipullorum | reverse complement strand
CAGGTCATGGTTTTCATGATTGACTGAACGGTTTCCACATTATCCGTTCCGGCTGCTGCACAGATCCACGTTCCGCCCCAGAAATAACTTTCTGGTCCCTGACATACTGCCCAGTCACCATAGCAGCCATTGCCAACTTCCTCTTTTCCTCCCTCGGCAACAGGAGTATCTAAAGAGTTTTCCATCAGCGTAAAGTTAATGCCCCAGGTAGAATAGAAGAATCCGAATACCTTTCCTTCCGACCCCTGGTCTGCCTGCCATTCAGGTGCCCAGAGAGCGGTTTTATTATTATATCCACTATCCGTGAATTCCTTGGTCTGCTCCACCCAATTCATCAGATTATCATCAATGACGATTTTGTTTCCATCCACCCAAGGACCTGCCATATTGTTAGAGAAGGTTCTATAGGAGTCTTCATAACCAGAAAGCATCTTATAGCCTTTTCCAGCCGCCTTCTCTGCTACATCACCGAACTTGTTCCAATCGGCTAATGCCTCCTGAACCTGGGCAGGATCATCGGTTCCAAGAACATCTTTGGCGATGGAACGACGATAAGCAAACAAACCGGGAGTTGCCTGCCAGGTTGTTCCTTTTTGAGCGCCGGCCTCATCCGTCACAATGTCCTTGGTATATTGATACTGCTGTGACATATCCGCGTCTGTAAGCCCCACATCATTCATCACATCCAGAGAATAATCAGAGTCTACATATTTTAGCGCGTAGTCGGCTTCGATCAGGAAGATATCAATCTTTTCATCCGCAGGAGCGCTTTCCTGATTCAGCAACGCTTCGTCAAGTGCGTTCTGGTAGGCATTGTTATCACTTGGTGTAATAATGAAATTCACTTTTATACCATCGTCCAGAAGACCTGCGCCTTGGTAATAGGTCTCGAAAAGCGTCTTAAATTCTTCATTCCAGCAATAGATATTGAGCACCTTACCTTCATCGGCAGATGCTCCATCATCGGCATCCTCCTCCTTCGTATCTTCCTCTTTTTTGCCTTCATCAGCGTCGGCCTCAGATTTGTCCACAGATGCGCTGGCATCCGTTGGGACATCATCACTGCCGCAACCAGCTAATAATGATACAGTCATCGTAAACGTAAACAAAACAGCTAACATCCTTCTCTTCATACTTCAAATTCCTCCTTTTTAATTGCAGCTCTTTTTTGTTTATTTGAGTTTTTTAATTGTACTGCCCTTACATAACTTAGAGGGTATGGTCTGAATCTTCAAGAATGTGGTTTTAGGTTTTTCGATCATTTTGATCAGTTGACTGGCCGCTTTTCTTCCAAGTGTGTCCGCATCCTGACATACGGTTGTCAATACTGGTTCCATAACCCTCATGACTGGGATCCCATCGTATCCCGCTACGGAGATATCCTCCGGAATACGTAACCCCGCTCTCTTTATTGCATTGATTCCACCGATACTTGCGTAATCGTCTGGGTATATGATGCAGGTTGGTGGAACTGAAAGACTTAGCAACCTCTCAGTAATCAAACTGCACTTCTCCGGGTCGTTATACTTTCCTTCTATCACATATTCTTCCTGTACCGGGATCCCCCATTCTTCCATAATCCGATAAAAGGAAGTGAGACGATCCTTGGTTACCGCTGAATTGTTGCCATGGATATAGGCAACTCTCCTGTGTCCCATGTTCAGGATATATTCCATCAAGTCCCTCATCCCTTTAATATTATCCGAGATGACAGAGGAGGTGTTCTGATAGATCTGGTCTATGGTGACAGTTCTGATATCGCTGTTAATCAATTCCATCACTTCCGGCCGGTCAAACTCGATGCAGGCAATCATAACACCATCCACACCCCTGTACTTACAGTGTTCATAGTAAGTCATCTGGGTATTTCCTGCCATACTACTATTATTAATGAAGGTGATATCATATCCTTTACTTTCCGCCTCAGCTTTGAAGCTCTCCAATACGCTTGCAAAATGGGGGTGGGTCAAACCACTGTTGGTCTCATCCGTAAATAAGATACCAATATTGTAACTACGGTTTGTCTTAAGGGTCCGCGCCGCAAGGTTTGGAAAATACCCCATTTCTTTTGCCTTGTCTCTTATCAGCTCCTTCTTATGTACACTGATATCCGGCATATCATTAAGCGCCTTGCTTACTGTTGCCGCAGATACTCCGCAGGCAGCCGCTATATCCTTTAATGAAACCATATTGTCGCACCGCCTTATCCTTTGACTAATCACTTTGGACTTCTTAATCGTTTTCGTAATTCAACTATAGCTCACTTCGGCATATTGTTCAATACTTTTTTACTAATTTGATTATATTTGTGAAACTTTAACTATTTATCCTAACTGAGATTGTGTGTTTTCACTATTTTATATTTTTCTGTTCTATTTTCATCTGATTCCTCATAATATACTATATGTTGATATTTCTAATTAGCGCCACTTCTTTTAGCTATTTTATACATATTTCTAATCATTTTTCTGTGTAATATATCATTTTTTAATAGATATATTGATTTTCCGTTCATTATCATCTATACTCAAATTAACCATGACTTCTGAAAATTAATAATACGCTTTTACTTAATCGTTTTCGAATCCAAATAAAAGGAGTAATCAGATATGAATTTCGGTTATTTTGATGATTCTCTAAAAGAGTATGTGATCACCACTCCCACAACCCCTCTGCCCTGGATTAACTATCTTGGTTGTGAGGATTTTTACTCCCTGATTTCTAATACAAGCGGAGGTTACAGCTTCTACAAAGATGCCCGCCTCCTGCGCCTTACCCGCTATCGTTATAATAATGTGCCGACAGATACCGGAGGACATTATTATTATATCAAGGACGGGGATACCGTATGGAATCCGGGCTGGCAGCCATCGCAAACACCGCTGGATGAATATACCTGCAGACACGGGCTGGGCTATAGCCGCTTTCAATCCCAAAAAAATGGAATAAAAGCGGATCAGCTCGTCTTCGTTCCTCTGGGCGACTCCTGCGAAATCACCAGGCTGACCTTGACCAACGAAACCTCCGAGACCAGGGTTTTGGATCTATTTTCCTATGTAGAATTCTGCCTCTGGAATGCCATGGATGACATGACGAACTTTCAACGGAACTTAAGCCTCGGTGAGGTGGAGGTATCAGGCTCCACAATCTATCACAAGACGGAATATAGGGAACGACGCAATCACTACGCCATCTATCATGTCAATGCCGGGATACAGGGATACGACACGGACAGGGATTCCTTTTTAGGTCCCTATCGGGGAGCCAATTCCCCACAGGTGATAGAGGAGGGGGAATCCCATAATTCTATTGCAAGCGGCTGGTCTCCCATCGCCTCCCATCACCTCCGTCTCACTTTGAAACCCCAAGAATCCAGAACCTTTCTTTTCCTGTTGGGATACATAGAAAACCCCAAGGAAGAAAAATGGGAGTCTGAAAATGTCATCAACAAAAAACCGGCGGAAGCTTTAATCTCCAGATATGATACAACAGAAAAAGTTGACCAGGCCCTTCTGCTGTTAAAGGAGCATTGGGAGCAGCTTCTGTCCCAATTCCAGGTAACTGCCAAAGACCAGAAATTAAACCGTATGGTGAATATCTGGAACCAGTATCAGTGTATGGTGACATTCAATATGTCCAGATCCGCCTCCTACTACGAATCAGGTATCGGCAGGGGGATGGGATTCCGGGATTCCTGTCAGGATCTGTTCGGCTTCGTTCATCTGATTCCTCACAAGGCAAGGCAGCGTATACTGGATATCGCCGCCACCCAGTTCGAGGACGGAAGCGCCTACCATCAATATCAGCCCCTTACGAAAAAAGGGAATTCGGATATCGGAAGCGGCTTCAATGACGATCCACTTTGGTTGATTGCGGCAGCCGCGGCTTACTTAAAGGAGACCGGGGACTTCTCCCTTTTAGAGGAGGTGGTTCCTTTTGATCAGGATATGTCCAAGGCCCAACCCTTGATGGAACATCTGACCAGATCCTTCCATTACACACTGGAGCATCTGGGACCTCATAAACTACCTCTGATCGGCAGGGCGGACTGGAATGACTGTCTGAACCTGAACTGCTTCTCGGAGACTCCCGGCGAATCCTTCCAGACCTGTGCCAACTATGAGAGTGATAAGCCGGAATCTATCTTCATCGCGGCCATGTTTGTACATTACGGAAAGGATTATGCCAAGATCTGTGACCTGATCGGCAGGGATGATGAAGCGGCGCTGGCCAGAAAAGCCGTCGATGATATGTATGATGCGGTGATTCAACATGGCTGGGACGGGGATTGGTTCCTCAGGGCCTATGATGCCTTCGGCGACAAGGTGGGATCTAAAGAATGCCGGTATGGGCAGATTTTCATCGAACCTCAGGGCTTTTGTGTCCTGGCTGAAATCGGCATCAAGGAAGGGCTTGCCAAAAAAGCCCTGACATCGGTGGAGCAGATTCTGGATACCAAATATGGCACGGTTCTTCTTCAGCCTGCCTATCAGGAATACGATCTAAGACTGGGGGAGATCACCTCTTATCCCCCTGGTTATAAAGAAAATGCAGGTATCTTCTGCCACAACAACCCCTGGATCTCTATCGCGGAAACCGTTATGGAACAGGGGGATAAAGCCTTTGCATCTTATGCAAGAATTTGCCCTGCTTATTTGGAAGATATCAGTCACATCCACCGCACCGAGCCTTACGTCTATGCTCAGATGATAGCGGGGAAAGATGCCCCCAACTTCGGAGAGGCAAAAAACAGCTGGCTTACAGGTACCGCTTCCTGGGCATTTGTCAACATCTCCCAGTATATTCTGGGCATCCGTCCAGATTACGACGGATTGTCGATAAAACCTTGTCTTCCTGAAGGTTTTGGAGATTATGAGGTCAACAGACGGTTCCGGGATGCCGATTACCACATTGAGTTTCAGGTTGCGTCAAGCGGTAATAAACATAAGATCTCAATCACGGTGGATGGAGAAAAAATCGAAGGATGTACCATTCCTTACGTGGAAGGAAAATCCTCATATGACATTCTAGTTATAGTAGAATAACAGACAAATCCCGGACACTGCAGTCTTATATGACCGCAGTGTTCCGGGATTTATTCTATGATTTCCGGGTAACTTTATTGATGATAAACTTGCTTTCAGGCAATGTGGGAATCTTGGACAGGCTATAGCTTAGATCCTGGGCAGGAACCTGATAGTCGATTCGATTCACCAGAAAGTCCAAGGTTGTCTTCATCAGATCCACAACAACACCTTCCCCCGGGCAGCGGTGTCCTGTTTCCCGACTGCCGCCTCCCTGAGGTATGAACTCAAACTCCTGAAAATCCCAATTCTCAAACCGCTCGGGCCGAAAGACAAGGGGATCCTTCCAGATACGTTGGTCATGATTCGTGCCATATACATCAAGCACCACTAAGGTTCCAACCGGAAAAAGTTGTCCTTTCCAAGTGAATTCCTGCTTTACCCTGGCCGCCATAAATGGTGTGAATGGATAGAAGCGGCGCACTTCCTGAACAAACATCTCATAATACTCCTCCCCACTCTCACGCAAACGCTCATTCCATTCCGGGTTTTCACACAGAGCAAGGGCAAGAAATGCCACATAGGTGGACGTGGCTACAATCGGACGAATGATATTAATCATTTCAATTCCAGCTATTTTTTCATCCAGAAAAAAACCATTGATATCTTTATGGAAGGCAACAGCATGTAAAGGAGCCCCCTCCTCTACTACCAGCTTACCACTTCTGACATCCGTGATCATACCCTGCATCCACTCCTCGGTCCGTGTTCTGGCACTTCTTCCCTTCCAATGACGTGGTCCAACGCCTCCAAATCCATTGACCATGGCTGCAAAATCATCGGCCTTTTCCCTCCTCCCCAATATGGTGAGGGGCACACCCGCCCATTGGCAGGCGGCTTCGCATATTTTTTCTTTTGCCTCGTCAAAAAGGATGATTTCTTCTGATTGCTCCCATGGGTCGATGGAAGCCATCCACAGCGTCATAAGATTTTCTGCAATCGCCTCTTTTGCGGATTCATCCAAGATTGATGTGAACAATTGTTTTCTATGAAGATGCTCGGCTCCATCCAGCCCCTGTATGGCATTCTCGCCGGTCAGGGTTTTTTGTATACGCTTAGGAGCAGCATTTTTGCGTTCAAATTTATTGGTGTCATAGAATAGTTTTGTGGCCTCTTCTCCATACATGCAGATAGCTTTTTCACCTAAGATCTTCGTTTCAAATACATCTGTTTTTAGTTGGTCACATCTATTTCCGATAAACAGGTATCCTTCTTTGCCCAGGGCGAGGGTATGATCCATAATCACGGACATTTTAATTCTCCTTTTTCAACTTCTTGTTTTATCTTATATTTTTTACGTTTCTCCATATTTTATTTATTAATTTGAAAATTCTATTATTTATGTACGAAAAGGCTGGTACACAGGGTAAATTCAACTGTCATTTACTCTGTGTACCAGCCACCTTTGATTCCTCTTTATTCTGTTTTTTCTAATTCTGCTAAAACCTGCTTAACCGTCTTATTGAGTATAGGATGACGTTTATAGGGAGCAATCTGACACAATGGAATTAATACGAAGTCCCTCAGCTGCATCTCCACATGGGGAATCTGAAGGTCTTCTGTGTCCACCACTAAATCGTCGTAGAAGATGATATCCAGATCCAATGTTCTTGGTCCCCAGTGTATCTTCCGCTCCCTGTTCGCAGCTTTTTCAATCTTATGCAGCTGCTCCAGAAGTTCATGGGGATACAGCAGGGTCTCAATCTCAAGACAGCCATTCACAAATTCCTCCTGATCCAGATACCCGTAGGGTGCGGTGGTGATAAAGTCCGATACTTTGGTGACTCTGCAATCATCCGACTGACGGAGCATCTCTATCCCCTGATTCAGGTATGATTTTTTATCGCCCATGTTGGATCCAAGAGCGATATATGCCTTATGCCATCCTCTTTCAATCTTAACAGAGACGGTATCCAGAGGAAGGCCAATGGGTGCCCATGGCTTTTTGATCTCCAATTCCACCTTCTGTAGTCGTGGTATTGTGGTGAGCAGTTCTATGGCCAGCTGCTCAACCACACGTTCCAGCAGCTGAAAGGTGTGCCCTTCCACAAACGATTTGATTTTCTGCGCCACCTCACCGTAATGGATGGAAGCAGAAAGATCATCTGTCATCCCTGCCGTTCTTACATCCGTATACAAGACCGCCGAGACTACAAAGACCTGTCCGAGTCTGTTTTCCTCAGGATATACGCCATGATTCGCAAATATCTCCAGATTTTTGATTCTTATTTCATCCATATCTTCCTTTAGCTCTCCATAATTTTCTTTGTCATTGATATCGCTCTCTTATTTTCTTTTACATCATGGACTCTTACAAAACCACAGCCTTTCCATACCCCCAACACGGTGGTGGCCAGGGTTCCCTCCAATCGTTCCTCCGATGGCAGGTCAAGCGCAAGTCCAATCACGGACTTTCTGGAAGTTCCCAATAGCACGGGATAACCTAATTCTTTTAATATCTCCACATGATTGATAATTTGAAGATTATGCTCATGGGTCTTTCCAAATCCCACCCCGGGGTCCAGTATGATCTTATCATCGGCCACACCAGCCTTTTTGGCCAGATCCACACATTCTCTCATATCACTTATGAAATCCCGGTAAAAATCCATATAATCCGCCTGATTTCTATTGTGCATCAGGCAACATGATACACCTGTTCTGGCTGCCAGCGCCGCCATCTTTTCATCTGCCTTGAATCCCCAGATATCGTTGATCAGGTTGGCGCCAGCCTGAATAGCCGCTTCAGCTACCCCGCTTTTATAGGTATCAACGGAAATTGGGACATCGAACCTTCTGCTCACGGCCTCAATCACCGGTACAATTCGATCAATCTCCTCCTCATCCCCAATCCTGGTGTAGCCGGGATGGGTCGATTCTCCTCCGATGTCGATGATATCCGCACCCTCCTCAACCATTTCCTCCACATGGCGCAATGCCTTGTCCATAGTATTAAAAGTACCCCCATCCGAAAAAGAATCTGGTGTTACGTTTAAGATACCCATGACATAAGTCTCATGTTCCACATCAAAGGCTCTGTTTCCTATGATCATATCCATCCTCCGTTCATATTTCCATTCTCTTGATTTCAATATTAATCCGATATCTTCCAGTTCTTCTTTTCCTCTGACCAGTTGCACTCTTTCTCGGCAGGGCAGATCATACAGCATCTGGATCTTTTATCCGCCTGATACAGATAGTGCGACAGGCTTCCTTCCTGATTCTGATCCATCCTGTGCCCCCGAATGGCCTGTATAATTTCACTTTGTTCATGTTCCAAAAAGCCACAATCTTTCAATATCTCACGGGCCAGTACCGCACTGGCTTCCTGGTGAGGAATCTGATTCAAATACTGCTCATGTCTTCCTATATCGTGAAGGAGGGCCGCCGCATAAATCCATTCTCTGGGGATCTTTGATTGTTCTTCAAGACTGTAGATATATGCCAGTCTTGCCACATCCAGAAAATGTTCCAGAGAATGCCCACAAAATTTTCTATCCCGCTCTAGTTCCTGAATCTTATGATATGCACTCTGCCACTTGGGATGTTCCCATATTTCATTGATCCTGTCCCGCTCCTGACTTTTCAATCCCATGTTTTTCATCCTTTTACCATCTGATTAAATGCCTGCTGCAGGTTATAATCCTCGGCAAACTGTCCCCGAACCACGAATGTCACGGTTTTAGAACCGGGTTTTTGTATGCCCCGCATGGTCATACACAGATGCTCAGCCTCAATCATGACCATCACACCTTTCGGGCTCAGATATCGTTCCATCGCATCGGCGATCTGCGCCGTCATATTCTCCTGAATCTGCGCTCTTCTCGCGTAGACCTCCACCGTCCGCGCAAGCTTGCTTAATCCCGCAACTTTCTGATCCGGTATGTATGCCACATGGGCCTTTCCGTAGAAGGGAAGAAGATGGTGCTCACAAGTGGAATAGAAGGTGATATCCTTTTCCAAAACCATACTATTATTGGTGGCCTGAAACTGCTTGCTCAGATGAACAGCCGCATCCTGCTCATTCCCCCCATATATCTGATGGCACATTCTCGCAACTCTTGCCGGTGTCTCTATCAAACCAGGCCTGTCCACGTCTTCTCCAATGCCCTCCAGGAACAGACGGACTGCATCTTCAATTTTCTTTTCATCAATCATACTTTCCATACCTCATCCAATATTGTATTTTTCTTATTATAGCAAAGGCCTCAACAAATGAACAGACTATAATTTTCCCCCAACTCAAAAAAGATACCGGATGTGATACCCGATATCTTCTTACTAAATCTGATGATATTCGTCCAGTGTCAGCCCGGTAAGCGCCAGATACAAGGATAGGGATTTACCCACATAGCGAATATGCCACGGTTCGTAAGCATATCCGGTAATCTTCTCCTTCCCTTTGGGATACCGGACCACAAAGCCAAACATCGGGGCATAGACCGCCAGCCACTTTCCCTCCGCAGTCTCCCCGAAGACCTCTTCCAGCCCATACCCCACACCAGGTGATGATATATCCAGAGCCAGACCGGTCTGATGCTCGCTGGTACCCGGTTTCGCCACATATCGATCCACTTCCTCCGCCGGGGATTCTTTCAGTCTCTGCTGATAAATCTGTGTTTGGCGGTCATAGGATCTGTACCCCGAGACCCCGCTCAGTTGATGTCCAAAGGATTTTCCATATTCCAGGAGTCTTCCGGCAGCATCTGCAGGTGCGGCACAAAGCTGTCGCTTTTCTTCCCAAGGTTCCGCACAGAATGGAAAATCACAGACAACCAGGTCCTTTGGAATATAGAAAGCATCCAAAGGATGCTCACGATTGACGATTTTTGTATAATGCTGCATCAAAGACCCCTCACTTTCCCAATACTCAATAAGATATATATGAACATACATGGCCAATTATGCTTACAATCTTATGGATGGCTAAAAATATTGACGAGCCTATCCACAACATTTAAGGGCAAAGCCTTTTCAGGCTTTACCCTTTGTCTGTCTATCCCTCGTCCTATTAATTGTTTTCCAATGATTTCAGGCTTGTCTCTTCAAGAAGATCCGTCTTAATTCGATATAGTTTATCCGATAAATCCACATAAACAGTCTGCGCATTCACAAGACGCTTGGACTCTTCCCAGAGAGTCTCTTTCTCCTTGATGCAGATATCCCGGATCTCCATCACGGAAGGGGAAGTATAAACACACTTTCCCTTCTGGAAAATAGGTACTAAAAGCTCTCTCAGCCGATAAGTTCCACCCAATACCTTGGTTTTCTTCCAGGTCGCCAGAGGATCGAAAAGAATCATATCCTCGGATTCGTCAAACTTCTCATCCGCCAGACAGATCAAATCCGCCCGGATTTTCCCGGTCTCTTTATCGTAAATACGGTATATGGTCTTATTACATGGATTTGTGACCTTCTCTGTGTTTTCTGACAACTTAATCTTCGGAGTATATTCTTCATCCCCGGCATTTTTAATAGCCGCCAATTTGTAGACGCCGCCGAATGCCGGCCAATCACTTGAAGTGATAAGATTGGTACCAACTCCCCAGGAATTAATCATAGCTCCCTGGGTCTTCATACTGTCAATCAAATACTCATCCAAATCGCTGGACGCGGAGATAATAGCGTCTCCAAATCCCTCTGCAGCCAACATCTCATATGCCTTCTTGGACAGATAAGCCAGATCCCCGCTGTCTATCCGGATTCCATAGCCTTTCATCTTCGCGCCTGCTGCCTTCATCTCCTTGAACACACGAATGGCATTTGGAATTCCAGACTCCAGAACATCATAGGTATCAACCAACAGGATACATGCATCAGGATACAATTCAGCATAGGTCTTAAAAGCTGTATATTCGTCGGCAAAACTCATAATCCAGCTGTGAGCATGGGTGCCTTTCACCGGTACATCAAACATCTGGCCGGTCAGCACATTGGAGGTACCAATACATCCACCAATCATGGCAGCCCTCGCACCATAGATTCCCGCGTCCGGTCCCTGAGCACGGCGGAGACCAAATTCCATGACTCCATCCCCCTGAGCTGCATAGCAGACTCTGGATGCCTTTGTCGCAATCAAACTCTGATGGTTGATGATATTCAACAAGGCAGTCTCAACAAGCTGGGCCTCCATCACAGGCGCAATCACTTTCAGCAATGGTTCTCTCGGGAAGATCACCGTACCTTCCGGTATCGCACAGATATCTCCGGTAAAGTGAAATCCTCTCAAATACTCCAGAAAATCTTCATCAAACATCTGCAGTCCTCGCAGATAATCCACATCATCCGGGGAAAAATGCAGATCTCGTACGTATTCAATCACCTGCTCCAGGCCCGCCATAATCGCAAAGGCTCCTTCACTGGGATTCTTCCGGTAAAATACATCAAAAACAACAATCTGATCCGTAGGATTCTTAAAATACCCCTGCATCATTGTCAATTCATACAGGTCCGTCAATAAGGTTAAATTCTGTGCTCTCATAAAAGCCTCCGTCTTAATTATCTGCATTACAATTCTTAGCCAGCACAACTCCCTATTCACGGCTCTCCTGCTCCGATAACAATTCTGTGCATCAACTTCGGGAGAGTCCACAAACAAATAATCACACTGCATTTACAGATATTTTAATCCATTATAGCACTGGGCAACCGAAAAAACAACAGAATTGACTGTCTTTCCGCTACAATTACCGGGAGGCAAAGGGCAGCGAGCATCCAGCTGAAACACCGCTGCTTATTCGAGCAGAATCCTTAATTATTCACCTATCATACAACCTGGATCCAAGTCCTGAAGACGGTTCACAAAGGCACCTTCTGGTTTCGGCACTCTATAACTGACCCCAATCAACGGATCCTCCGTACGTTCCATCCAATCTTCCAGCCGCATTCTCAAATCGGTATAAATCTCTTTGTAATCGGGATTCCCTATGAGATTTTCTCTTTCCACCGGATCCAGATACAGATCAAAGAGCATTTCCCTTGGTCTGGACTTCCTCAGCAGGCCACTCTCAATCAACAACGTCTTGCAGGAGGACTCGTCTATGTTCCCCGGAACATGTCCGTCATGGAAATCGTAATATCGAATTAGTTTATACCGCTCTGTGCGGATGCATCTCATCGGTTCATAGGCCGCATGGTAAGTGACCTCTGAATAAATTTCATCGTTAATTTTCGCCTCCGGATTATCAAATACCTCAACAAAGGACTTGCCCTGAAGGTAATCCGGCTTCATAAGCCCCACCATATCGCACAATGTGGGGAAGATATCGATTTGAGACAATAGACTATCCGAAACCTTGCCGGCCGCAGCATTTCCCTTATATTTCATAATCAGAGAAACACCAATTCCCGTATCGTATCCATTACACTTCATAAACGGAAATGCGATTCCATGATCCGTTGTAAAAATTATGATGGTTTCATCTTCCATCCCAGATTCTTTCAGAGCATCTAAAACAACACCAACACAATCATCCGCAATCTGGGCCGACCGCAGATAGGACGCGATATCCCTTCTGTTTTCTTTTGTATCCGCCACCGTGAACGGAGGACTTACGTAATTGGGATTGATGTATTTTTCCGCATCGTCAGGATAGGCTCTGTGGGTATGGATCAGTCCAACGGCCAAAAAGAACGGCTTATCCTCCTGATATTCCTTCAGGTACCTGGCTGCATGTCCGCTGGCACCCAGATCCCTGCCCATAAAATCGGATTCATCACAATCTGCCTCATAGACATAATCATATCCTATCATGGCACTGTCCGGAGCCTCATGCTGGACTCCAAACAGGCAGGTCTGGTAACCATTGCCCTTTAAGAAATTGGATAAATGGTACCCATAATCATCCATCCTGAATCCCCTCTGTGCCAGCCCCAGCATATTGGAACTGTGGGGAGACATGCCGCTTAGCAGACCTACACGACTAGGAGAACAGGTCGGTCCGGCACAGTACGCATTCCGGAATAAAGTCCCTTCTTCAGCCAGCCTCATAATACGTGGAGTCTTTACGGGAGCTCCATAGGGCTCCAGATATCTTCCGCTGTCATGGGTGTGGATATATAATATATTTTTTCTCATAAATACCTCCAAATGGTTCACTCAACCTTTTACTGCTCCCGAAGATACTCCGCCAACGATATACTTCTGCCCGAATACGAAAAGCATCAAGACAGGAAATGCTGTCAGCACAATATCCGCACTTACCAGATTCCAGCTCTGCTCAAATTGCCCGAAGAAATTGTATACCGCCAATGTCATGGGCCACTTACCGGAATTGTTCATAAAATACAGGGGCATCGAAAAGTCATTCCATATGGACATAAAGTTCAGTATCCCCACGGTAACAATCACCGGCTTCATCAACGGTAAGATCACCTTTAGGAACATGCTCATGGATGTTGCCCCATCAATAACCGCCGCCTCATCAATTTCTCTTGGAACAGTCTCTACAAAGCCGAACATCAGAAACAATGCCAGTGGAATATTAATGGCTGTATACAGGAAAATCAGGCCATATCTGGTATTGATCAATGATGTGGCCTTCATAATCTTCATCAAGGCCACATTATTCAGGGGCATGGCTATGCCGAGAATCATAAAATAATAGATTACCTTATGTAACTTGGATCTGTTCCTGGAAAGCACATAAGAGGCCGCCGCCACTCCTATTACGATTAAGATCACGCTAAAGCATGCATAGATGGCACTGTTCATGAAAGACACCAATAGTTTACCTCTTTCAATTACCACCCCATAATTTTCAAACATAAGCTTTTTCGGTAAAGACAGGTCCATAATTACAGATTCCTTTTGTGTTTTAAAGGAATTCAGCAACACGACTATCATCGGTACCAGTATCATAAGGCTGGCAATCCACGCTGCAATATTGGCTAATATTGTTGATGCCTTAATCCTTCTCATTGCTCAACCTCCCCGCCTTTATTCATAACCCTCAGTATGAAATATGAAATGGACATGATGAACAAGAACAGAAGGCTGGACAAGGTAGTTCCCATCGCATAATTGCCCTTGGAAAATTCGCTGTATACCGCGGTATTAATAACCCCCGTAGCATTGCCCGGCCCTCCGTTTGTCAAACTGTAGATCAGATCGAACACACGGAATCCATATGTAATATTCAGTACCGTGACGCTTACAAGCACCGGTTTGAGCAGGGGAAATGTCACATAACGGAATTTCTCAAAGAATCGGGCACCGTCGATGGAGGCCGCTTCATAGTAAGTGGGCGAGATAGCATTTAACCCGGCTATCACGACCATCATCACGTATCCTGTTCCCTTCCATGCATCTACCACCAGCACGGATTTAAAGGCAAAGCTCAGATCTCCCAGCCAGTTCTGGGCCAGAAAGTCAAAACCAATCATACGTAAGGTAACGTTGATAAAGCCTCTGCTCGGGTGAAACAGGTTTTTAAAAACAAGGCCGATAATCAAAAATGACATTACCTGTGGGAGAAACACCAGCATTCTGTGAACGTTTTTCCCCCACACCTTTTTATTGGTCAATAAAAGAGCCAGCGCAACACCAAGGGTCGTCTTTGTAATTGAACTCACTAATGTGAATACAAATGTATTTTTAATAAAGATGGAGTAGTTGCTGTTAGCCTGGAATATATTTTTATAATTTTCAAAGCCTACAATATTAACATCCAAACTGTAAGCATTCCAGTCCGTAAAGGAATATCCAATTCCCATGATTCCAGGCAGGAAAAACAGCACTACATAAAATACCAATGCACCTAATGCAAACCATGTGGGATATATTTTATTTGCTTTCATAGTCCCCTCTATTATTCCCAGGCCTTATCTTTTTGAAGTTTTGCCTGCTCAATTCGCCTGTTAGAAATATTCTCCATTACCTGCTCAGGAGTCAGTGCACCCGTATACATCGCCTCGATATCCTTACCTATGTCCATAAACTGAGGATCGATGTATTTGACCCCAACCTGCAGAACGGTACCCTGTTTCAGTGAATTAATGTATTCTGTGATCTCTTCGGGATATTCCGGCTCAATCTCCGGCCAGCAAAGCCCCATCTCTTCCGGGTTATTATCCTGTCTGTACTGTAAATTCTCAGGTCTTGCAAGGAATCTAAAGAAATCCAGGGCTTCCTCCACATGCTCACCCTTGGAGTTGACGAAGTAAGCGGCACTGGAAGGGTTCAGCCCAAGAACATCGCTGTCGCCAAATGGAATCTGGAAGATACCTATCTGTCCTTCCATCTCCGGGTAGTTTTCCGCAACAATAGCACCAAATCCCTGGGATGCAATGGTCATCGCCACCCTTCCTTCTCCCATCTCTGTCTTATCAGATTCCGCCGTATTACTGAGATAATCTTCACCATAGAAACCAAGTTCTGCGAATTCATTCATCTGCTTCAATACCGTAAGCATGGTATCCACATCCTTGATGTCTTTTTTATTATCGTTTAGCGCATCGTAAAGACCTGGATCCTTACTTTCGTAGTAAGCACCTGTCACACACAGCGGAACCGCCTGATGCCAGGAACTTTGTGTGGCTTCAAAAATCGGGGTGATTCCCGCATCTTGGATTGTCTGGCATACTTCTTTCAATTCTTCATATGTGGTCGGTGGTTCTAAATTTAAATCTGAAAATATTTTTTTATTATAGTTATAAAAATTAATCTTGGGTTCTGCAAAGCGGATTCCATAGACTTTTCCGTCATAGGTTACGCATTCTTTTGCATAATCCGCCATACGATCTACGTATTCCTCCCCTGACAGATCCACAGCATTGTCATCCGGACGGATTCTGGAATAGAGACTCAACACATCGGAATCCACGCAGTAGATATCGGGCGCTTCCGCCGAATCCAGCTTAACTTTCAGCAAATCTCTCCACTGAGCATCCGGTGAAATCTGGAAATCAATCTTTATCCCCGTCTCTTCTTCATACTTCTCTGCCAATTCCTGGACAACGCCGCAGGAAGGAATGCCTGACTGATGTGTGCCAAAGGTAAGTACTACCTTCTTGCCACTATCTTTCTTCGCTGCGCTCTCTCCATCAGTTCCCCCACATCCTGCCAGGATAGAGGCTGCCATCGCAGCCACAAATACTAACGCAATCTTTCTCTTCATACATCTCACTCCTTGACTTTTATTCTTGTTTTTGTGATAATGTTTTTGTGTATTTTGACCGTATATTCATTTTATCTTATCAATGTTTAAAACGGAATGTCCAAAACTGTTTTATAACTTGTACTTTTTTGTCAGCACTTTTACAGGAGGATCTTATGCGTAGTAGGATACACACTTTACAAAGGGCTCTGCCCTTTTATTATTTTTTGGTTCTATTTTTGACATTTACTCTTTTAGTTTCTTCCTTTTGTATTTATTATCTAAAAAACCTGCGAGCCAGCGAATATACGAATCTGCAGAACCTTTCCCGGTCTGTTACCACCAGCCTGGAGCAGGAAATAGACAAAATGTCAACAGTCTCCTTAAATGCCATTTATTCCAAATCAATCACTCCTCAAATATCAGAATTATCCAATCCTGATCTTTCTGCTCAGGAAATCTATGGAAAACAACAGGATATCTATAAGGCCATCTTCAATATTATCGGGCTTCAGCAGAATATTGTTCAATTAAACATCTATCCTGTCAACAACAAAAACATGGGATCTGGATTATATACTTATCATGAAACTGGTTTTCTCGAAGAGAAAGACTGGTTTTCCGATGCTGTGAAAGAAGATGGGCACCGCCTTATGACAGTGCCTCACCACCTTTCTTATTACATGTCCCGTATCCCATTTTCCAGCGATGATTATTATATATCCCTTGTGAGGCTTTATTACGACAACGCTCATCAGGTGAATGGAGCGGTAGAAGTACTTGAAGAGTGCTCCACATTTTTTAGTGCTCTGGATGAAACAATCCTACAGAATGAGAATATCAATATTTGCATTGTAAATAAAAGCAAGGATTATATTTACCCCGTCCTGGATTCTGCTCAAGAATCGGCCTTGTTATACGACAATTCCTTTACCGAAGGCTCCTTGTCCCCACAGACGGTTCATCTGATAGAAGGCGGTACCTCCAAAAGAGATGCGGTAATACAGACTTCTATTCCCTCCGTTGGATGGAATATCTATGTTTCCGAACCCGATACTCTGATCTCCAATTCTCTGGTCATGCCTATCCTGCTATTTGCCGGTATTCTGTTCATAATCCTGCTACTGACCTGGGGGATTTGCAACCTGATATCAAGAAGAATTCTACTGCCGCTCAAGCAGCTCCAAAGCACCTTTGAGGTCATTCATCTGGACGACTTATTCACGCCTTCCTCAGACCCTCTGCAGCTTCCCAGAAGCCATTATGGAGAAATCAAGACCCTGATAGATGCCTTCCAGCATCTCTATACGAAGCTGAATCACTCCACAGCCTTGATGCTCCAGTCCAGGGAGGAGGAAATCAAGGCCAAAGAGATCGCAACCCAGTCCTTGATGAAACCACATTTCCTCTATAACAATTTTGCAAACATCAGCATCATGGCAGAGAAACATATGAATCAGGAAATCGTCACTCTGACGGAAAATCTCTGTGACTATCTAAGGTATACCTCTGCCTCAGGCACCAACAGGGTTTCCATAAAAGATGAGTTTTTTTATACCGAAAAATACCTGCTCTGTATGAAAGTTCGTTATATGGACCGGCTGAACTACTCCTTCTCCTTAGATGAATCAACGGAGAATATTACGGTACCAAAGTTGATTTTACAGCCTTTAGTGGAAAATGCTCTGAAGTATGCCTTTTTTAGAAACCCTCCCTGGGTGCTAAATATTTCCAGTTACTGCAAAGACGATAAATGGTATATTACAATCAGAGATAATGGGCCCGGCTTTTCGGATGAGGTTCAAAAAGCAATTTTTACTAATCTGGAAAAAATACGAATTACGAAAGATGTTTCACAGTTGAAGATTGGAGGAATGGGAATATCCAATGTCTATCTGCGTCTACTGTTGATGTTCGAAGATAGTACCGTGTTTAACATAACGAACGACAGCCAGGGCGCCTGTGTAACCATAGGAGGGGAAATAGATGATGCCAACAAATCTTTATAAAACGATTGTTGTAGAAGATGAATTTCTTCTATGCGAGAATGTTGTTGAAAAAATACATGCCGCTAATATGAACTTTCAGGTCATAGCAACTGCGGAGGACGGGGAAACAGCACTGCAGCTTATCGAAAAGCATCTCCCCCAACTGGTAATCACCGATATAAAGATGCCTATTATGGACGGTTTGGAACTGTGTAAAGAGCTTTACTCCTTTTATCCATCCATACAGATTCTCATCATCAGCGGCTACAATGAATTCAATCTGGCCCAAAGAGCAATCGAATATGGAGTAAAAGGTTTTTTATTGAAACCAGTCTCTTTGGAAAAACTAGCATCCGCCCTGTCCAAAATCCGGATCAGCCTGGACAGTCAGAAAGAAAAAGTGGCATCCAGCGTTCCTGAAAATCTGAAAAGCATGACGAAAGAACAGATCGCCAATAGCGTGGAACAGTATCTAAAGGAGAATTTTACACAACAGATTACCCTGGGGGACATTTCCAAGAAACTGGGGTTTTCCCCTGATTATCTGAGCCATATCTATAAAAAACAGAAGAATTGTTCCCCGATTAAGTACCTTACCGCTTTACGGATTAATCATGCTAAGCATCTGCTTTTAAATCATAGCGATCTGGATATTGAGTCGGTAGGACTGATGTCCGGATACCCTGATCCCGTGTATTTTAGTAAGGTATTTAAAAAACAGACCGGATTGTATCCAAGTCAATTTTCCAAAGGAAAGGATATAGAGTAAAGTAACTAATTCTAAGTTCTAAAAAAGGCCGGGAGGCATGCCCTAAAATGAATTATCATCTGGGGCACATCTCCCGGCCATCATGATCCCTGAAATTAAAACACATATTTACTTAACCGCTCCATAGCCTCTTCCACCAACACTCTTGGAAGTGCCAGATTCATCCGTATGGCATAGGGACGATGGAAAGGCCGTCCATCCTGCCAGATGACTCCTACTTCCACACCTGCCTTCAACAGGTCATCCAACGTCTTTTCATGGTCTTTGCACCACTGCTCACAGTCCAGATAGAGCATATAAGTGCCCTGAGGCTTCATCAGAGAAACCCCGCTGAAGTTCCTGGTGATGTAATCATAGGCGTAATCCACATTACCCCTCAGCACTGTACAGAGTTCCTCCACCCATTGGCGTCCTTCCTGGCCATAGGCCCCAATCAACGCATGCATGGAAAGCACATTCGGGGAATTGTAATGGGACTGTGAGGACACTTTCCTCACCCTGTCTCTGAGATACTTGTTGTATATCACGTGGTAGGATCCCACCAATCCCGCCAGATTAAAAGTCTTGGATGGGGCATACACGGCAATTGTCCTGTCCCTGGCATCTTCCGATACTGACTGGGTTGGAATATGGCTGCTGCCAGGAAGAATGATATCAGCCCAGATTTCATCAGCCACAACAATACAATCGTTGGCTGCATATACCTCCATGGCTCTCTCAATCTCCCACTTCTCCCAGACACGTCCGCTGGGGTTGTGAGGGGAACAAAAAACTGCCAGATGGATATCGTGTTCCTTTAATTTTTTCTCCATATCCTCGTAATCCATCCGCCAGATTCCCTCTTCATCACGCACGAGATCACTTAAGATTATGGTGCGTCCGTTGTTCTCCAGCGTCCCTGTAAACCCGATATAGGTGGGGGAATGGAGGAGAATCGCCTCTCCCGGCGAGGTGAATGCCTGTACGGAGGAAGCCACACAGCCCAGCACTCCGTTCTCATATCCGATGTTTTCTTTTGCCAGCCCATCCACGCCATAACGGTCCCTATGCCATCCTATGATGCTGGCATAATATTCATCCGACAACGGAAAATATCCGAAATGGGGATGACCGACACGCTCTAAAATTGCCTCTGTAATGGCAGGAAGAGATGGAAAATTCATATCTGCCACCCACATGGGAATTTTAGAAAATCCCTCCTTCACCTTCACCCCTGGTATGGGGATGATGTCAACTGCTATTGCATCATGACCGCTGCGATCCATGATTGTTGTGAAATCGTACTTCATCTTCTTTCCTCCTATGTTAAAATCAATCTAATTCTGTAACCATACAGAGACTATGTCGTTACCCTTCTCATATTCTTATTTTAATATATTCTATTATTTTTTCAACACCCTCTGGCTGATTTTCTCCCTTTTTGACTACATCACCAAAACGATGAAATCCATTAGACGATAACATAAACTATCCCCTGGAAAGAATGCCTGCGCACAGGCCGTTCCTCCCAGGGGAATGATTCAACTCTATATTATGCCATAGCATATGGTCTCAAAATCTCCGTCAAAGCCGAGGCACTGCTGGTATGACA
>DVNN01000024.1 GCA_018714325.1 Candidatus Pelethocola excrementipullorum | reverse complement strand
TCTTTGAATAATTCCAGATATTTATCAACGGATTCCTTGGAAAATCCTTCTTTCTCCAGCTCTTCTGCCACGCCATCCAGGCCAATCTTATCCATCTTATCCAAAATGATGAAGACGGTATCATAGGATTCTTCTGAAAAACCGCTGTATGCGGCCATGGCCTTCAAGATCCGGCGATCATTAATACGTATGGTGAAATTCTTGAAATCCAATCTGCCAAGCAAGGTGGTGGTAGCCAAAATCAGTTCGATCTCAGCCAAATTACTCTGCTCGCCAAGCACGTCGATGTCACACTGCATGAATTGACGGAAACGGCCTCTCTGAGGGCGATCAGCCCTCCATACATTTCCCATCTGAAGTGCCTTAAAAGGACTGGGAAGTTCGTTGGCATGATTGGAATAATACCGGCAGAGGGGAACGGTCAAATCATACCGAAGCCCACCATCCACCAGATCCGCCTCGCAGGAGGCCTCTTCCAGTTTCAGTTTTTCACCCCGCTTTAGGATCTTAAAAATCAGCTTTTCATTTTCTCCACCTTGTTTGCTACTCAGATTCTCAATATGTTCCACACAAGGAGTCTCCATAGACGAAAACCCAAATGTCGCATAGGTTTCTTTTATCAGGCGGATCACGTAATCACGGATTTCCATCTCCTGCGGCAGAATGTCCTTCATTCCTGTTACCGGTTTTTTCTTTAATGCCATTCTAAATCTCCTCTCTCATCCACGGTAAACTCGCTCAGTTCGACGGGCCTCCGATTTTTTTCATGTATGACTTTCTGAAAAGCCAGAAATACTTTCACATCAAAATCTCTAATATCTTCCACCATCAGCTTTATGGCCGTATCCTGGTCATAGGCCTTACGGTATGGTCGGTCAGAAGTCAGTGCGCAGAACACATCACAGACACGAAGGACACGTCCTCCAAAGGGAATATCGTCTCCAAACAGATGATCCGGGTATCCACTTCCATCATAGTTCTCATGATGATACAGGACGCATTCCTGAATAAAATGTGAATAGCCACTGCGTTTCACCACCTCATAACCTTCTTTGGGATGCATACGTACGACCTTCATCTCTTCGACGATCATCGGATTCAGGCTGACTTCATTGGCCAACACAATCTTGCCGATATCGTGCAACAACCCGGCTATTGCCAGATCGTAACACACTTCTTCTCCATACCCCAACTTCTTCCCCACATCGTAAGCCAGATTACTGACCTCCATCCCATGGCTGATCTGTTCCGCCAGGGTATATTGAAGCATGTGTTTCCGCTTCTTCACTTTATAAAAACTTCTCGATTCCGACTCCTTTTCGTTCCAGCATTTCATCAATTCTCTCCACATAATTCTTCAGGTCCTTGACATTCTCGACGCGTTCAATCCGCTCACCGTGCTGGAAGACAAACTTGGTGGAAGCACCTGCTCCGGCAGCCATGATGGTCTGCTTTTCTTCCATAATCAGTATATTGTATATTCCGGCTTTGTCAAGCTTTGCATATCCCACATTTTCAAAATTCCCGGCAATATTCTTCTGCCGGTACAGGTAGTAGGGGCCCATCCCCATCTCCCTGGAGCAAGCTTCGGTCATCTGCATGATTTCCTGACTATTTTCGAAGGAAATCTCTTCGTATTGATCTTTAAACAGATTGAGCCGGGTTGCCCTCTTTAAGGATAATGAATGCACGGTCAGACTGTCAGGATCCAATATTTTCATCTGTTCTAATGTATGTGCCACATGTTCCTGATGCTCCCCAGGCAGACCAATAATCAGGTCCATATTGATATTGTCAAATCCCAGCTCACGAGCCATCCCGAATTTTGCTGTCACATCCTCTACCGTATGCTTTCTTCCAATCAAATCCAGAGTCTCCTGATTCATGGTCTGAGGATTGATGGAAATGCGTGACACTGGAAACTCCCGAAGCACAGCCAGTTTCTCTCTGGTTATGGTATCGGGCCTTCCGGCCTCCACCGTGAACTCCTTCAATCCCTCCATGGGGAATTCATTCTGTATATGGCCTAAAAGCCTTCTCATCTGATCTGGTTCCAAAGTAGTTGGGGTACCTCCACCGATATATATCGTATCCAGGGGACGCCCCTTCATCTGATTCGCGATAAAGGTCAATTCTTTGCATAAGGCGTCCAGATAAGGTTCCACCATATGAGACCAGGCTTTCAGCACATGAGAGCCAAAAGAACAGTACTGGCAGATGGAGGGACAAAATGGAATCCCCACATACAGACTGTACCCCTTTTCATAATCAATCTCCTTTAATATCGCTCTTTCACGATTGGCTATGGTGATGGCAAGAGCAGTTTTTTCCGGGCTGGTACCATAGGTATCCCGCATAAACTGGGCGATCTCCACATTCGATTTGCCCTCTTCCAGCATGTGCATCGGAATCTTCGTTGGCCGGATGCCCGTCAGGTTGCCCCAGGGCAGTTCTCTTCCGGTTATGGATACCAAGGTACGATATACCAGATTCTTCACATGGTTTTTTCGTTCTTTCCGTTCTTCACCTTCGGGTATCCGGGTCGTCTTACTTTTGACTTCCTCTTCCCCCTCAGTCACGGTAAATGTAATGGAATCATCTCCGTATTCCACTTCATATCTATAGGAATATTCTGCCGCTGGCTCTTCCTCACCCTCATACCAGATCTTGATCTCACTACCTGGGTAGAAAGCGCGGATCAGCGAATAAATATCGTATTCAAATTCTCTTTTATTTAACTTCAGACTCATACTAAGCAAGTGGGTTATACCTCTTTTCTATGGAGATAGATGTGGATTCATTATGTCCAGGATATACCTCCGTTGCTTCAGGAAGGGTGGATAAAAGCCGTGTGATGCTGGACTGCATATCACTCATGCTGGACGTTGGGAAATCTGTTCTTCCATAGGATTGGGCGAACAGCGTATCTCCCGAAAACAACATACCTTCCACAGGGAAATAATAACAGACACTGCCCTGAGTATGCCCCGGCGTATGCAGTACTTGAATCTGAAATCCCCCTAGTTCAAGCTCTTCTTTGTCCACCGCAAGATGGTCCGCCTTCATCGAATAGGCATCTGACCAACGACTGGAAAGATTATATTCGGAACGCTCTAAAACCTCTTGCTCCAGCTGGTGTGCATAAACTGGTATCTGGTACTTTTCTCTGCAGTCGGCTGCTGCCAAGATGTGATCAAAATGGCCATGGGTCAGCAGTATGGCCACAGGCTTCCCTCCCATCTTCAACACCTGCTGGTCGATGGCCTCCAGGTCATCTGCCGGATCAATCAGCAGCATTTCTTTCGTCTCTTGATTCATTACAAAATAACAATTTGTCGCCACCATGCCAAGGACAAGGCTGCGGACCATAATCTTTGCCATCTCATCATCCTTTCGAACGTTCTATATCAATTACGCTTTCCACCTGACGGATTTTTTCGATCAGGCTGTTAAGCTCTTCTTTGCTTTTTATATTAAATGTCATATCAACAGTCGCCGTTCCCTGTTTGCTGGTGCGGACATTGATTCCGGTAATATCAATCTTCTTCTCCATAAACAGTTTTGAAAGATCTACCAAAAGCCCTGTACGATTGTTGGCATAGACATTGATTTCCACCGTATACATCTGCCCATGAACGCTGTCTGGCTCCCATTCCGCATCGATCAGCCGGGCTCTTTCGGATTCCGGCAGATTCAGGACATTGATGCAGTCCGTTCTGTGTATGGTAATCCCACGGCCTCTGGTCACAAATCCCACGATCTCATCCCCGGGAATCGGTGAACAGCACTTTGAAAAACGTACTGCCACATCATGGATTCCCCTTACCACGATGCCGCCCTTGGATTTGGACACGGGCAGTTCCGACCTTCCTTCCATGGAAGACGATCTTTGCAGCACATCCGCATCAGTAATCTGTGCGTTATGCTCTTTGTCGTAAACCTCCACCAGTTTATTCAGAACCTGCCCTTCTTTCAGGCCACCGTGACCCACCGCAGCCAGGACAGATTCCCAGTCCCGGAAGCCATACTTATGCATCACGGATTCCATATATCTGGGTTTCAGGTAGATGCCAAGGGTTTTGCCCTTAATTTTGGCATAACTGGTAAGCATCTCTTTACCCTTTGATATGTTATCTTCCTTTAACTGTGCCTTAAACCACTGGTTAATCCGGTTCTTAGCCTGTGAACTCTTGACGATCTTCAGCCAGTCCCGGCTGGGTCCCTTGGAGTTCTGGGAAGTGATGATTTCCACACGGTCTCCATTGTGCAGCTCATGCTCTATGGGTACCAATTTACCATTCACCCTGGCACCCACCATCTTATTTCCCACCGCCGAATGGACAGTATATGCAAAATCGATGGTACAAGATCCGCTTGGCAATGTCTTTACATCGCCCGCCGGGCTGAAACAGTAAACATTGTCGGCAAACAAATCCAGGTCGCTCTTCAACAGACTCATGAATTCCTTGTTGTCAGACATGTCCTGCTGCCACTCCAGAATCTGACGCAGCCAGCTCAGCTTCTCCTCTTCCCGCTCCGGTCCGGACTTCTTGCCATCGGAAGACTCTTTATACTTCCAATGGGCCGCAATACCATACTCTGCCGTCCTATGCATCTCAAAAGTACGAATCTGAATCTCAAAAGGTTGGCCGTTAGGGCCGATCAGAGTCGTGTGAAGAGACTGATACATATTGGGTTTTGGCATGGCGATATAATCTTTAAAGCGTCCCGGTATCGGGGTGTACATCTCATGAATCACGCCCAGAGCCGCATAACAATCCTTGACGGTTTCCACGATAATACGCACGGCAAACAAGTCGTAGATTTGATCCAGTGTCTTATGCTGATTCACCATCTTCTTAAAGATGCTGAAAAAATGCTTGATTCGGCCCGAAACCTGGCCTTCTATCCCTGCTTCTTCCACATGGTATTTCACATCTTCGACGATGGCATCCACAAAGTCCTGCCGTTCGCCCCTCTTCATATTTACCTTCTCTACCAAGTCATAATACGCTTCCGGCTCCAGGTATTTTAAAGAAAGGTCATCCAGCTCCACCTTGATTTTAGAGATACCAAGCCTCTGTGCGATGGGGGCATAGATATCCATGGTCTCACGGGCTTTTTCTTTTTGCTTCTCCGGAGACCAATATTTGGCAGTTCTCATATTATGCAGACGGTCAGCCAGTTTAACCAGAATTACCCGGATATCCTTGGCCATGGCCAGAAACATCTTACGGAGGTTCTCCGCCTGCTCCTCCACCTTGTCCGCAGAATAATTCAGTCTACCCAGTTTTGTGACTCCATCCACAATCAATGCCACTTCTTCACCATATTCAGCCTTTAGTTCATCCACGGTCATGATGGTATCTTCCACCACATCATGAAGAAGCCCGGCGGCTATGGTTTCCTTATCAAGCTCTAAATCCGCCAGAATAACACCCACGCACAGTGGATGGATAATGTAGGGTTCCCCCGATTTTCTTTTTTGATCTTTATGTGCATCAAATGCGGTCTTATATGCCTTGTCAATCAAAGAGATATCCGTCGATGGATGATATTTTCTCACACTGGTAATAAGCTCCTGATAGATTTCATCAGGGCTCGTAAAATCCTCCACGGTCTTAACATTGGCATCTACCGCCTCGATTTCCTTCTTTAATTTTTCCTTCTCCTGAAGTTTTCTATCCGCGTCCATACATTTCCTCACTTATGCTGAATTATAGATAGACGATTACGAAGCGTCCGCCCCCTCAGGCATGTTCAAAATAGGCATCATGCCGGAACCAGAATAACTTTCTCGCTCTACGCACAATGCCGATTTATAACACTGCCGGCGCGGAAGTTTCGTAATCGCCTGGCTGACTGATAGTAACTATATGCAGGGACCCTTGTATTAGTTCTGATACCAGGTTATTTTCCCTCATAACAGATAACAGAGGCCACATCATAACCTTTTAGCTTATCTCTTCCTTCTAATCCCGCTAATTCCATCAGGAATATGATCTTAACTACCTCCGCACCCCGCTCTTCCACCATCTTGGCACAAGCCTCAATCGTGCCGCCAGTAGCAATCAGGTCATCCACCAGAACCACTTTCTGTCCCGGCTGAATCGCATCCTTATGCATCTCTAAAGTTGCGGTACCATACTCCAGGCTATAATTCCGCTTTATGGTCTCCCGGGGAAGTTTTCCTTCTTTTCGAATCGGTACGAAGGGTTTATGGAGATTGTAGGCAATGGGTACACCGAAGATAAATCCACGGGACTCTGTTCCTGCAACCACGTCAAAGTCTAAGCCATCCAGCAACTTCTGCAGTTCATCGATGGATAACCGTAGACCATCCGCATCCTGTAGGATACTGGTTACATCCCGGAATATTATGCCTGGTTCAGGAAAATCCGGAATACTTAATACATAATCTTCTAATTTTTTCATAATAAGACACCTCTTTATCTCTAAGATAACATCTATTCATCAGACGTAATATTCAGATGGATCGTTCACTGCCGCTCCAACTACAGGCGTCTGCTGTTTTATACTGCCACTTTTGACATCATACCACAAATTATATCATTCTTTTTAAATGTAAGCAACTTTTTTTGGGAACGCCATCCTCATTGATAGTTTTGGATGGTAATTTGGAGGGTATCACGCCCCATATAGCTGTTTATCGTGGGATAATAAGTAACCGCCATCAACGAATGATTATCAACGTAGGCAGCAAAATCTTCGGCTTCCCCAAAATAAACGGCATCCATGGCATAGCCGTTCTCATCGATCACCTGCATCTTTGCCACATTTCTATTCTTCCCAAATATTCGCACTCCTGTCACCTTCAGGTTTCTCTGTGCAAATAATGGCTTTGTGTTCCCTTTTCCAAAAGGCTGGAGCACTTCCATCTGTTGTACCAGCCGCTTGCTCACATAAGAAGTGGGCATGGCGATATCGATTACAACCTTCTCCATCAAATCCTCATCGGTCAGGGAGCAGTATTCATTTAACTTGCTGCGAAAAGCCGGAAGATCCTCTTCCTTCAGCGAGATTCCTGCGGCCATCGGGTGCCCTCCGAACTTCGTGAGAATGTCCTTACACTTGCACAGCTCTTCATACATGGAATACGCTTCGATGGAACGGCCGCTACCTTTTAATCCCTCCACCGTCTTCGTTAGCACGAAGGATGGTTTCTGATAGCGCTCCCTCAGACGTCCGGCGATGATGCCTGCCAGGCTTTCATGGCAATCCGGCAGGTACACCACCAGCACCCTGTCCTGTTTCAGCTTGGATTCCTCCACCATCTGCACCGCTTCTTCAGTTCCCTTAATGGTCATATCCTTCCGGCTCTCATTCAATGCTTTTAAGTCTCCTGCCAGCTCCGCCGCCTGCTCCTCATCACCGGCGCACAACATCTCCAATGCCCGCTTGGCCGTATCCAGCCGCCCGCTGGCATTGAGACAGGGTCCGAGTACAAATCCAATATGGTACACATTAATCTGATCCGGTTCCAGCTGATTCTCACGCATCAGCTCACGCAGGCCCTTATTCGTCGTGCTCTGCAGACGCTTCAGCCCTTCTTTGACCAGAATCCGGTTCTCACCTTGCAGATCCATCACATCTCCCACGGTGGCGATGGCCACGTATTCCAGCAGTGAATCCGCTTCTGATTGAGGAATATCAAACCATCGGTAGAGACCACAGATCAGTTTCCAGGCCACTGCGGCTCCGCAAAGCCCCGAAAAAGGATATGTACAATCCTCCTGCTTGGGATTGATCACGGCATCGGCCGGCGGTAACAGAAATGACCGTTCCCCACCTTCATCTTCCACATAGGGAACCTCATGGTGATCGGTCACAATCACCTGCATCCCCAGCTCTTTTGCAACGGCAATCTGCTGTGAGGCTGCGATTCCATTATCACAAGTTATAATCATGCCCGTTCCAGACTCGAAGGCTTCCCGTACCAAAGATTCATTCAATCCATAGCCATCGTGAATCCGATCCGGTATCTGGATATCGACTTTTGCTCCCACCTTTTGCAGACCCTGAAGCAGGATATAGGTGGCCATTACGCCATCGATATCATAATCTCCGATGATTCGGAGCTTTTTTCCTTCTTTGATGGCAGCCGCTATAAGCGCAAGAGCCTTTTCCATATCCTTTAGCTTCATGGGATCATGAAGACTGTTTAAATCCCCATGGAGATATTCTTTTATTTCATCGTATTCCACCACATCCCGATTCCTGATCAGCCGGGCAATTACCGGATCGATCTGAAAATCCATGGCTATTTTTTGAAAATCAGCCTTTTTAGCCGATACAACCCATCTTTCCATAATTCTACCTTCACTTTTATCTCATCGTAACTGCAAACAAAGGGACCGCCGCAAAATTGCAGCCGCCCCCTTGTTTACTCTATGTGTATCATAGCGATTACTCTTCAGCCAATGCAGCCTTTATCATTAAAGCACATTCAATTCTCTTCTGCTGCATCTTACATCCAATTTCGTAGACAGCATTAATGGTTTTGTGGAAGTTAAAGGAGTTGGCAGCACATCCGCCGCTGCAGTAGAATCTTGCAAAACAATCCTTGCACTCTTCCTTGGCATAAACATTACACTGCTTGAATTCACAGGTTATGTCACTTTTCACCACGCCGGTATCCACATCACCCAACAGGAACTCCTCCGTACCTACAAACTGATGACAAGGATACAGGTCTCCCCATGGTGTCACCGCCAGGTATTCAGTTCCCGAACCACAGCCGGACAATCTCTTGTACACACAAGGGCCGCCGGTCAGATCAATCATAAAATGGAAGAAATTAAATCCTCTTCCCTCTTTTTCCCGCTTAATCATCTCTTTTGCCAGAATGTCATACTGTTCAAAGATCACAGGCAGGTCTTCCTCGCGGATTGCATAGTCCTCTTCCGGAGGGGCCACTACCGGCTCAACGGAGATTTGCTTAAAGCCCAGATCCGCCAGATGGAGAACATCCTTGGCAAAATCCAGGTTATGACGGGTAAAGGTTCCCCTTACATAGTACTTATCCTGATTTCTGCTCTCCGCAAACTTCTGGAATTTAGGAATGATCAGGTCATAACTGCTCTTACCATTGCGGAATGGCCGCATAAAATCATGGACCTCTTTACGGCCATCGATGCTGAGTACCACATTACCCATCTCTTTATTACAGAACTCTATCACTTCATCATTGAGCAGCACACCATTTGTGGTCAATGTGAAACGAAAACACTTATTATGTATCTTCTCCTGCTCCCTGCCATAAGCCACCAGGTCCTTAACCACCTGCCAGTTCATCAAAGGTTCGCCGCCGAAGAAGTCCACCTCCAGATTTTTACGGTTTCCAGAGTTGGAAATCAGAAAGTCCAGAGCCTTTTTACCCACTTCAAAGGACATCAATGCCCTTCTGCCATGGTATTCGCCTTCTTCCGCAAAGCAATAACGACAGGCCAGATTACAATCATGTGCGATGTGCAGGCAGAGAGCCTTCACAACCACGGGCCGGTCAGCAAATGCGTCGATGGCATTCTCATAGATATCGTCTGTGAAAAGCATTCCCTGCTTCTTCAGCTCTTCACATTCTTCTATCGCTTCTTCTATATCTGTCAACGGGTATTTCGCCTGCAGTTTTTTACAGATGGTTTCCTTATCCTCGGATTCCTGCATCTGCTCCAGCACATCGTAAACCATCTCATCCACCACGTGGACGGATCCGCTGTTCACATCCAGAACCATATTATATCCGTTATTTTTATACTGATGTATCAAAAGTATTCTCCCTTCAACTTCGGTACGTTTTGTATCTTCTTGCATCTGTACCTGAAACGACTAAACAAGACAAAGTTCCCATAACCTGATTCTCAGGCCTGGGAACATTGCTTTTAGAGCTATTAATTAGTTCTTGTTCTCGCAGCTCTGGTTTCCTACAGTACAGGATGTCTTACATGCTGACTGACAGGATGTCTGGCACTCGCCGCAGCCACCCTTTTTCACTGTATTCTGTAAACTTTTCGTATTCAAAGTTTTAATATGTCTCATCGTCTGTTCCTCCTTATCCTTTCAAATGCCCTATCTGGAAGTATTTTATTCCATTTATTCCATTATTTCCAGATAATGTACCAACCATCATTATAGCATAGGCTTTTCACTTTTTAAAGTACTTTTTTACGATACCATGCCGCCCGCCATACCGCCCCCCATGCAGAGCAGAAAAGTGGTCGCTACATGGGTCCATGCGGAGGGATTTCCCTGAAAAGCAATTGTCGAAATCACAAGGACTATCAGAAAATATACGGCACCCAGCGCCATTCCCCAGATGAATTTCCTTTTTTCCATGGTTTTTCCCAGTATAAACCCACCTAAAAAACAGGACAGCAGATAGGTTACGATAATTCCCACATTCACATTCGCCTCGCTTAGATCCAGCTTCAACAGCAGGAATGCCAGAATCACCAGACAAAATGCGGTCAGAATATACGCCGCCAGAAGTGCTTTTACCACTCGTAGAATCTTTTGTACCACAGGTTGTGTCTGATCCATAAAAAAGCCCTCCCATATCACTAATATATGGGAGGGTTGTTTCTATTATAACTATCACGCGTAAAGAACAAGATATAACTGATATTAAAGCTTGCAGTCATCATGGAATTTGTTCCACTCCTCCGCAACATATGCTTTCATGGCATTACGCCGGCGTTCCATCTTCATCTTAGCGAAAGCGCCTCCCATCAGGAGAGCCATTACAGAAGATAATGCAAGGGGAAGTGCCTGGCTGGTATCGCCCGTCTTCACCTGCCCTCTGGAAATGCTGGACGCCTTGATTGGGGTCTGAGTCGTCACTTTCTTATTAGAAGAAGTCTTATTGGATGAAGTATTCCCCTTATTGCTGGAACTACTACTATTGCTGCCCGTGGATGGTTTTCCACTGTTCGCTTTATTATAAAATTCATCGTTATTTCCTACGATTGTATTTCCGATAGAACGGCTGCTGGCAGAAGTATCATTGGCCGCAGTAGCCATAGGTGAGAGCTGGTCTTCTTTGGCATCTTCTGCTGCACGTGCCTGTTTACCTTCATCAGCATCCGCCCCGGCGTCAACTGACTTGTTTCTGTCTGAGTCATCACCGTCATTAGGCATGATTGCCGAAAAGAGTGCCATTGTTTTTATCTCACTGTTGGCTGCCGGAGGGACATCCTGTCCATCATCCACACTATCTAATCCGGCTGCATCATCGATCTTATCGCCTGATACCTCTTTGCCTGCTGAATTATCCTTGACATCCGACTCACCGTTATCTGCCGGTTTTTCTTTATCATCTGACTCACCGTTACCTGCCGGTTTTTCTTTATCTTCTGACTCTTCTTTATCCACCTGTGTTTCGTCACCACCCGCTTCCCCTTCAGGCTTTTCAGGCACCTGGGTTGGTTCTGGAGTCGGTGTAACACTTGGTTCAGGGGTTACTTCCGGCGTCGGGGTTACTCCTGGCATAGGGGTTACTTCCGGTGTTGGTTCCGGAGTCGGTGTAACACTTGGCTCAGGGGTTACTTCCGGTGTCGGCGTAACACTTGGCTTGGGGGTTACTTCTGGTGTTGGCGTCGGTGTGGCCTCCGGTTCCGGTGTAGCCTCTGGTGTGGGAGTGGCTGTTGGTTCAGGCGTTTCCGGCTGCTTATCCAGTGACTCCTTGTATGACTTAAGGGTCAAAGACTCCACTTCCTTAGGAAGTTTCAGCTTATCAGCATCCGTCATCTTCGTCTCCCCACAAAGGATGACCTTTCCCTTCTCACCAACTAAACCGATGGCACGCTCCAATGTCTTTACCGCTTTCTTTTCAGCACTTCCGTCATTGTCATCATTGCCGTCTTTGTTATTCCAGTATATAATTTTCCCGTCTTTTTTATCCGTCTGGGTCTGCTCCTGAGCCTTGTCACTCTGGGCTGTGGTTGCCATGACCGGATAAACATTGGAAATTGTCAGCACCAGGGCAAGAATCAACCCGGCCGCTTTTGTATTCCTCATTTTTTTGTTTCTCATACTCCCTTTTAACTCCTCAAATTATACTTTGTGATTATGTAAAATTATTACATTTCTGTTACAAAATACTTTGTGGACATATTATAACACAAAATTCCAGATTTCGACACCCCTAAATTTAATTATCTATTAGGAGTCGGGTATTAAAACCCTGCCCTGCGGAAAATTGTATGAATATTCTTGTATTTGCAGGAGTTATAGATTATCTTAGGCTCTGGCTACAGACAGTCTACCAATAAATCCGATGCATCCCTCAGCATAGCAAAAAACTGATCTGGCTCCGTCAATGCCTTTCCTTTTCCGGCCTCTATGCAGGATTCCAGCCTTTTGTATGCCGTATTCTCCGGATGCTGACTGCAGAGCATATGGCAGACCCTGGACGCGGCCTCTACTAACCGCAAAGGTCCATATGACTGGGGCTCACCAGGCAATGATTCTGCGCTGGTCAATAAATAGATTAAAAGTTCCATTTCCTGGTTCATAAGTCTCCCTCCCCGATAAAACATCTGGTTGATTACATGATTTCATTGAAAAATGTCACCGATTCCGGCTCTGGTCTTTGAGGGCATCTGGCTTCTCCCAAAGGATATCCAATGGACAGCAAGAGTTCCACCCGATATCTTTCCGGTATCTGCAGTACCTTTCTAACAGCCGTTTCATTATAAGACTTAACCGCGCAGGTTCCCAAACCATAGGCCACCGCCGCCAGCATGATATTCTCCGCGGCCATGGATGCGTCCATGAGGCAGCCGTAGATTTCGGAATTCTTACCACCCTTTATATGTACTTTCTCCATATCGGAGCAAATCACCAAAATTACGGGAGGCTTCCCAGACAAACCCGGGCTGAATAGATCCACCTTTTCCCTTATCTTGCTGTCTGTTATAAACAGAAATCTCCATGATTGAAGATTGCTTGCACTGGGCGCATACTGTCCCGCATCAGCCAGCTTTAACAGTATCTTCTCTTCCACCTTGTCAGGCTTAAACGCCCGGATACTGTGACGTCCTTTTATAGCATCTTCTACCTTCATAATCCTTCACAACAATCCTTTCTACTCAACCCCTGTCAGCTTTTTTGATGTGCTCATAGTAGGCAAACAGCCCTTCCGCCATAACCGGATCTATGACAGGTAATCCCGTTCTTTTCTCGAGCTCACCCGCAAGGCCTATGGTGGCAAATCCCGTACATGCCAGAGCAATTACATGTGCTCCCTTGGACTTAATCCAGTCCCCGGCCTTCAGCGCATTTTCCCAGCCTTGGTCAGTCAATAGATCAAGGGTGCTTTCCACACCCAAAGGCTTGGCTGCAATCCTGTTCTCCTCCGGAATCCGTACATAGGCTTTCGGCAGATAGTCCGTGATTCCCAATATTCCAATTTTTTCACCATACCTCATGGCGAGGGCCACCGTGGTCTCTCCGCCTCCTGTGACAGGAATATCAGGATACTTCTCCCGCAATTCTTTTACGCCCGGATCATCCGCACAACTCACAATTAACATATCCGGGGCATCGAACAACTCTGCTGTTTTCAGAATTTTGGGAACTGCGGCCGCCTCCAGCTCTTTGCTGTGAATTCCTTCCGGCTGATCTGGAATACACTTTGTTTCAATATCCAGATCCGGGAACTTCTCCATCAGTTGATTTTGATGAGAATATAAAATCTGCTCATCTTCCGTAGTTAATACCCGAATTAATCCTACTTTAAACGTTCTCATGGATACCTTCACCTCCAAATCTGCTATACCATAAACACCCCATGGTCTATAATCAGCTTGTCATCCAGATATAAGGTAGGTTCCAATATAATTCCATCCATATGGCACCCAGCCTTGTTTGTCCCTCCAAAGGAGGTATTTGTACCAAATGCAATATGGACTGTACCATATACCTTCTCGTCTTCCAATATGACCCCATTGAGTATTGCGGCTTCATTGGTTCCTATGCCTAATTCACATACCGTGGCATTTTTCTCATTTTCCAATAAGATACCCAGCTTTTCACTCCCGTCTCCCGTAACGGAGCGCAGTTTCCCCTCTGAGATCACCATATGAAGAGGCGAACTCAGTTTGCCAATCCCCACCATGGAGCCATCGATTATCATTTCTCCATCGGTGCCATCCTCCAGTGGGGCAATATAAGCTTCTCCCGACGGCAGGTTGCCGCTTTTTCCGGCTTCCCGATAGATTCCTGTACTGGGGATTCCAGCCCTGTCCTTCAAAGAAAGGTTCAGCACCTTTCCATCTTTTTCTATCCGTGCCATCTCCGCTTCTGTCAAGAGGTCTGTGATTTTCTCAGTCAAAGCCTCTACTTTCTCATAGTCGGCAGTCATGGCTCCCTCCAGGAACATCTTCTCTGTGATTCCCGGCATTGTGGCCACTCTGGTACCGGCCGCAGCAGCCTCGATTCTGGCATTCGTATGAGTCAGTGACTTGGCCGTAGGCGCCACTACAATATCGGCCCCCTTCATTGCATCTGCAATGACTTTGGGAGGCTCCTGACCGCTGACCTCCCTTTCCTTCATCACCATCACAATGCCCTCACAGCCCAAGTGTATCGCTGCCGTATAGATCGCACAACCGATGACGGACTGAGGGTCATCCACCACAACCAGAACCACTTCACCGGCCTTGGCTCCAAGGCAGGATCTTAACATATTTTCCGAAACTTTTACCAATTCATTCATGTTTCACAACTCCTGTTCTTAATACAAACCATCCATTTATTGATCATACATCGGTCAGCTCAGAGATTACCCTTGCCAGAAGCGTACGTGGAAGGACTGTCAGTTTACCCGTTTTCTTTGCGAACATCTCTTTCATTTTCCTGGTATATCCTATGCAGTCGAGGATTATCAAGTCACCCTCCATCTCTTTTACCTCTTCCGCCGCTTTTTCAAGGTCGTCCCACTCCCCGTAAGGAGAGACTGCAACCGTTTGGACATTCTCCACATATTGCATCCACTTTGTCTTTGTCTGCTCCAACTGTAAGGGCGACGGGGTCACACAGATAATACTGGAGTTTTTGGTTAATAGGGGAACCAAACGATCCAATACATCGCAGGGGTAAATCAGCGGAACCCTACGTGACTGTAAATCAGCCGGAAATTTCCCGGTACAGAAAAACATAATCAGGGTGCAGCCTTCTTCTTCCATTTTGTCAATGGCTTGCTGCAGGCGTGGGATAATATACCGTTCCGCAAATGTTACGGAACTTCCATCCTGCAACAGGGAAACCAGTACATAATCCCCTTCCTCAGGCGCAAAATGCCGGATCTCCTCTTTCGTAAGGCCATCCAGCCCTCCAGCCTGTACCAACTCCACCTTGTCCTGAAAAATATCCATGATATCAACTGTCACATCAGTTCTTGGAGCCTGTCCTATGGTTATTGCTCCTATTTTCATATGACATCACCTCTTATTCCTTCCCCAATGTCTGCAGATGGTTCATCGTTCCATAGAGTTTCTGAATGCGGTCATATTCTTCCCGATCAAAAAACTCACATTTTTTCTTTCCAAAGGCCTTTGCCACTTCCAACATAAAGCGGGCTGCCTCTTCCACATCCGATGCGTGGGTGGCTCCTGTCGCACAGCCCGGAACCATGACCTCTGCTGTGATTGCAACTCCCACCACCGGTGCATCCGTTGCCGTTGCAGGCTGTAGGATACTATTTAGATGGTGTACGTCGTTGCCATAGGGTGTTATATCCTGAGTGGCCAGAGGAAAGACATAGGGAAGTCTACCGGTGGTGCTCTGCATCAGATCCAGAAGATCCTCTGAGGTTCTTAGAATATAACCTTCCTTTACCGTAGGGGATATGGCAAATCCCCTGGTATTAATCACGCGGTTGCCTTTTGTGGTATCCACGGAAAGTATTGCATCCAGCTCAGCCGACACTTCTTCTTGATTCACCTGAGACATCTCCACCGGTGATCCCATAAAGGGCACCGGATCATGGGGTGCGGTTGGAGCGTCCGGGCAGATATGGGTGGAAATAAACACATCCCCATCCAGGACATCTCCTTTATTCTGCATATCCAAAAGCTTTGCGGCCAAGGCCACAGCTGCTAAGGCACCGTCTCCATCTGAGACAAATCCGATTCTCTCCGGCCTGGCACCAAGGCCCCCCAGCCTTCCCAACAAACCGATGGTTGGGGCCTCTCCTCCTTTGGATTTTCCGAAAGCTCCCGGAACTTTTACCTTCAACATATCCGTGGTTCCTTTCGGCCCCTTTAAGGTATAAACCTGGATATCCGCATCAGATTTGATACCCCTAAGATAATCTTCCACCATCTTACCATTCACCTTACTGTCATCCAGAATATCATATACCTCTAAAATCTGTTTTAATAACATGCCTATTCTCTCCTCTTTTTTCTTTTTAATTGATAAGATGTTTGCGAAACTCTTAGGCAATCAGAATCCCTGACCACATAAGAGTTTCGTAAACGTCCATATTTTCACTTTATAAATAAGAAACAAGTTCTTTTTTCAACACCTCTTCTGTGGCCTTCAATAGCTCCGGCGCAAACATTGTGTTAGAGAGTCTCAGGTTCTTTTTATCAACTGCGATTACAACAACTTCCAATCCTTCTTCCATCATTGCTGTTGTAACCGGCTCACCCGTTTCTCTGCTTAAGGTCATGATCAGGTCGGGAAAGGTTGCAAGCCGCTTTCCATCCTTTTCTGCCGTTGCATATTCATTCCAGAATGTCAGATCACATCCATCCACATTGGCATACTCCACATCAAATCCGCCTGTGGTTTCAATTGTAAAATGATTCACGGGGCCTTCTGCCAGAATACTTCCTCCGAGAAAACTGCAAAGTTCTTCAATTCCCTCTTTTACCGAATGCCTTAGCCCTTTCCGATATGCCTTCCCTGTCTCTATGGCAAAGCTGACTCCTCCAAGGGCACAATTTTCTTTGGCATATTCCACGGTAACCGGGTTTCTGGCTACAGCCACCAGACCTCCGGCTTCGATAGAAGCAAGGCGTACAAGTCTGGATGTATGATCAATGTTCCCTTCTAAGTAACATTCCACATAGTTTCCGGTGTCAGGGTTGCCTCCCACACAAGATTGCACGGTACGATATCCCTTCTGTTTATGAAGGTTCATGCTGCCCATCACACCTGTGGGATGGGCTCTTCCGTTACAAGGCGCATCCACCAGAGGGATGCCCAGAACCGCGGCCTGCAGCCAGCCATTCACAGTGGCTTCTCCACCCTGTTCATTGGTTATGATTCCGCCTATTTTAAAATCACAATTCTTCTCCAACACTTCAACGGTCCGCACCAGATTCTTTGCGGTCATAAACTGATTTTCCGCATTGGGTGCCCCTACTAAGGATGCGGTGATCAGAATCTCATCTTTATCCAGTTCCTCTGCCGATATCAATCGTAAATCCGTATACTCAACAGCAATCCGGGCGTATTTTCTTCCCTTTTCAGGGTCTCCGCCCCCGCCTCCGCCAAGGATGGTTCCTCCTATCAGCGCATCTTCCAATAGTTCCCGTGTCAGCCGTATTCCTTTTTTCTCCATAGTTCCCAATGCCCCTTTGATATAATACATTTTATGTTATGTCCTTACTTTTTCTTGCCCAGACTCAAGGTCGCCGTAAAGAAACTATACAATGCTGCCCCTGCAAGGGAGCCTGCTCCCAGAATATTGAGTGTTTGAGCATGTTCCGCATTCCTTTTCACAACAATAAAGCGTATCAACAATGCTACCAGGATGGTTACACCATTAATGGAGGATCCTACCAAAAGACCGGTAGCAAACAAAATCCCCACCTGCTTGGAGCCGCCGATAAACTGAATCAATGCTCCGGGAATTGCCCAGATTAAAAGCCATTTTGCCACATCTCCACCGGCTCCTGCCTCAATGGTCTTCGCAAAGGTGGCGTCCACCGGAGCGAACAATCCCTGGTCAAAATATTGATTTGCAATAATTGCCACCAAAACCAATGCAACTGTGATACCCAGTATCTCCGAGAAGTACTGCTGTTTTCTGCCCTCTTTCTCGAGTTCCGGATCTCTTCCATTCCCCCGCAGTATATAACCACATTTCAAATCATAAGCCATATCCGAAAATGCCGGACCAGTAGAAGCCGTAAATGCTACGAGAATCGCTAAAGGCATGCTTGGGAAGCCCATCAGCATCCCCACCAACAGGAAAATAAGTGCTGTAGCAAAACCCGGAAACCAACCGGAATGCATGGCAGAGATTCCGACAATCAGTTCAGAGGCAATGGCTGCAAAAGCTGCATATATCACCCAGAGAACCAGCTTCAGAAATGACATATCAGACCAGATACCAGTGATGACTGCAAGCAGAATCGCCACTGCAAAATAGGCTACATATCCTATACCCAGGGCCTTTTTCATATTGCCCATACTCTGTGTAAACTGTCCTGCTGCACTGGAACCGCCGTCTTTTTTGGCAAGCAGCATCCGTACCACCTGAAGCAGTGCGATCATGCCGGCGCCAATCATGATTCCATGAGGCATATACTCAAACATAGGTTTTTCCATAAGGTTAATGCCTTCACCGAACATATTGTTTACAATATTAAAGTCTCTTCCAAACACATTCAGTATAAAACCGTTGCTCTTTATGATTCCGATAACCAGACTTCCTGCTCCCAGGGCTGCCATAGCAGCGAAGTCACCAAACCAGGAAACACCCAGAAGATCTGTTGGCAGACCTATGATTTTTCCACCCACGCCGATTCCCATGCCTACCAGAAGCAGCATCGCCTTCTTCCCCTTTTCTACAACAGCAAGAATGGTCTCGGCAGAGGCAACGCCCGGAGGCCATGCTCCTTTCGCCGGAAACATCTCGGTATCAAAGGTCTTATAAAGAATCGTCGCATCGATAATCGTTGCTAAAAATGCTCCGATCAACATCGGAACCATTAAATCTCCTCTTCCCATAATAACGGGGATACCGATCGGCAGAATCAGACAGTTTGCCGCCGAAAATGTTGCCCCTGATATGGCGGTTTGTATCAGATTCTGACTATGTATACTTCGGTATTTCTTAAAAAACGAAATCGGTATCCTGGAAAGTATAATGGCAAATAACGCTCCCACGATAGACGTGTTGGGCGCCACCCCAGTTCGTACGATTAATTCCAGTCCAATAATCGCTCCCAGCACACTCATCGCGATATTAAGAATCAATATAGATGGTGCATATGCTTTCGGATGGTCTTTCGCAGTAATATTCAACTGTTCTAAATCATTTACATTATTCGTATTTTCTTGCATTCATCATCCCCCATTCACTTTTTTTCTGTATCTTATACTTGGTATCCTCAGGAGAGTTTTATCTCATGTGCATTCCCCGGAGGGTTTTATATCAAAGAATGTAGTTTCCCTTGATATAAATAAGCTGATGTAGGCAAAGCCTACATCAGCCCTCTTTAACATTATATAACTTTACCCAAATGAAATCTTTGGTTCCAAATTCCAAAAATCACCGCTTCTTATTGTGCACAAAGCATAACTATAGATATTCTCTCACCTTGTAAACAAAACTCAGTTCCCTTAATGCCTCCGGATCGCTGAGATTGCAGCCTAAAAGATGTTCAATCTGCTTACACCGATAAGCCATGGTATTTCTATGTAAAAACAGCTGTTCAGCCGTCGCCTTCTTGCTTCCGTTGTTCTGAAGCAACAACTCTAAAGTCTTGATCAGCTGTCCGCCCGAGACCTGGTCATATTCTTCTAGTTTACACAGCCTTTCCCTTGCGTAATTCTGCACCTGATCCATTCTGGATATCTGGAGCATAATCTGTTCGTACCGCCAATCTTCTATCCAAAATAAATCCTGAGAAATACTTCCTTTCCCTTTAATCAGATACACGTCTTTGACATCATCATAATTTTCCTTCAGTTCCAGATAATTATGAAGACATTTTGAAATCCCCATAAATGGTTGATACTTCTGTCGGAATTTTATTTGCTGTATCAGTTCACTGCATAATTTCTCCATCTTCTCCTTATCATTTGTTTCTTTCAACACACAAATACAGCAGTCCTTTTTTATTACAATTGCCGACCATATTTTTCTTTCTACCAGATACTCCTTGATAAGACGATAAGATTTCTTAATGTTTTTTTCCTGTAGAGTAGCCGCACCCTTCCCCGGTTCCGCCCAGATTGAAAGAATTCTGACCGGAGGCGTCGGCCACTGCAGTGAATTGGCTCTATATTCAGCCTCTTCCTCCTGTGTTATCTTTCCGGTCAGCAAATCCATAAACAATTTACCAGACAACTCCAGCTGACTATGTACTCCCATTTGATAGCGCGTTGACATCTCAATATTATTTTTGGCTTCTACAAGAGCGACCATCACCGGATATACCAGTTCTATGAATCCAATATCGTTATTAATAAAAAACAGTGGAAACTTAAGTTCATCGGCCAGGGCCAGAGCCTCTTTGGGAAACTCATCAAAGAATCTTGTTTTCATTGCCAAAGCCGCCGCATTTGCTTCATATAGATTATGTATTAGATTCAACAATGCCTTCTTATCATTTCTTATTGCATAACCTGTGGTAATCAGCAGTAAATTCTCTCTCAGCCATGGCTTGACATCAGGCTGCTCCATCATATCATACACGTCCACAATATGATCTAATCCGTCAGCACCGGCTACCAAACAGGCACACCGGTCCTCCCATAGATTTTGAATATTACTGACACTTAGTTTCATATTCACTTCCTCCCACTACAAATCACCTGCTTTTCGTCCGCTTCTTTGTTCCTTATCATAACATAATAATTCTTCTGATAAAAGAATTTCATGAATCCCTCCCCATAAAAGCGAGGTAATTATGGGAGGACGCAGTTTAGGGACTGTGCAAAAAAGATATCTGCACAGTCCCTAAACTTATCTGAATCTATTAAATTATCCTACTATTCGGTCGTAGACAGCAGCTCTGGTTCCCGCTGTAAGATTTCCATGAATTCTTCGCCGGTGATCGATTCTCTTTCATATAAAAACTTGGCCAGTTTATGGAGTTTCGGTAAGTTACCCTTCAGCAGATTCTCCGCTTTCGCATAAGCAGCCTTCACTACGGCGATAACTTTCTTATCAATATCAGCAGCCGTCTGCTCAGAGCACATCAAAGTGGTATCCCCACCAAGATAAGGGTTGTTGACCGTCTCAAAGGCTACCATACCAATTTCCTCATTCATACCAAACCTGGTGATCATGGCCCTTGCCATCTTAGTCGCCTGCTCAATATCATTGGAGGCCCCTGTGGTAACGGAATTGAAAATCAGGTCTTCCGCAACACGCCCTCCGGTAAAGGTGGCAATTCTATTCTCCAGCTCTTCCTTGGACATCAGGTTACGCTCACCTTCATCCACCTGCATGGTGTATCCCAATGCGCCGGAAGTTCTGGGAATGATGGTAATCTTAGTTACCGGAGCAGAATTGGTCTGCAATGCCGCAACCATGGCATGTCCCACCTCATGGTAAGCTACAATCAATTTCTCCTTATCGGAGAGAATTTTATTCTTCTTTTGATATCCGGCAATGACTACTTCCACGCTCTCTTCCAGATCAGCCTGGGTTACGAACTTTCTTCCATCCCGGACTGCCCGCAGGGCCGCTTCATTGATCATATTGGCAAGCTCAGCACCACTGGCACCGGAGGCCATTCTGCCGATTGCCTCAAAGTCCACATTGTCACTGATTCGAATATTCTTGGCATGAACCTGAAGAATCTCCGCACGGCCTTTCAGATCAGGAAGTTCTACCGGCACACGGCGGTCAAATCTTCCCGGACGAAGCAAGGCTGGATCCAGCGATTCCGGACGGTTGGTGGCCGCCAGGATAACAACACCCTTTTTGCCGTCAAATCCATCCATCTCTGTCAGCAGCTGATTCAGCGTCTGCTCTCTCTCATCGTTTCCGCCCATTCCTCCGCCGTCACGCTTCTTACC
>DVNN01000301.1 GCA_018714325.1 Candidatus Pelethocola excrementipullorum | reverse complement strand
ACTTAGCAGCGAATGCACCAACACAACAAACCACATATTCTATCTTGTTTGTTATCTCATTCTTATTCATAATTGACCTTGTTTATATTGACATTATTAGCGTTGCAAAGATACACATTTTTGCTGAGTATCATGCTTGTTTTTAGAGACTATTCACCGAATGAAGCTTCTAAAGTTCGATTTTAACACAGAAATGCTTTATGCAAGAACTTCGAATGCTGAAATCATTATCTAAAGCTTTATGTTTTGAAAAAACGCTTACTCTGAGCGCACTGTTCTTATGGAAAGCGGGGTGAGCATGTTGCTGTATGAAATTATAATTTTTCAGACTCTCTTTTTCTTGCGCTGGACATCTGCTATCATGTATTTGTACCTAATATACTTCTTGCTTTTTAATATCTATGTCATATTTTGGCATATCTTATCATCTATCTTGTCAATAAAAATAATATATGGAACAAACATATCAAACACTAGAAGATTTCTATAATAACAACAAGTATCATCTTGATAGTTCATGGTCGATTTTTAATAGCTTTTGGTTGAATACAGTCCAATATGAATTGATTCAAGCTATATTAGAGGTAATGATAGATACCTCAATATCATCGAAACAGACAATTGAAATTAACGTCGATTCAACTCAAAAAATCACTGTAAAAGTTTTTTGTAAATCATTTGTTAATGATAAATTGCTAGACAGTGTTACAATTCTTGAAAGAATATATGATCATAAAAAAGTAGAACTTCGTCACTGTGGTCTTGTCGGTGTAAATTCTTTGAGTTATATATTTGAGATTATTTCTGATGGAAGACAATTAGAATTTCAGAATCGCAAATTGATAATAGATAAGCAGATTCATTCAATAAAAAAAGAAGAAGTGAGGGTGTCTTTTCGTATTGAAGAATATATGTCATCTTTTAGCATCAGAAAAATGAAACAGATGCTAAAAGAATACACTTACATATATCCTAATGTAGAATTCCTGTGCAATAAAGAAAAAATAGCATCGCCGAGTGGAATTTCAAACTTTGTATCAATATATAATCCATACCCGTTGGCGGAATTAAATATGCGCTTATTTAATTCCGCCAACGGGTGTTATTATTTATTCAATAAGACACCATGCGACAAAAGTAAGCTATCGAAGAATGAGTGGCTTTTGATATTAGATATTTGAATTTCAAAATCAGATATATTTGTGATAATCCTTGTAAGTATTGAGTAAGAAGATAGATTACCCCGAAGCAATACGCCAATGCGCATACTAAGATGATTGCAATGTTTTTCATAGTTCTGAATTTTATGTCGCAAACATACGGCATTCTGTTTTCTCAGCCCAATAATGATGTTATACGTTTCTTTCATGATGTTACATCTTTTGAAAAATGTACGGAGTAAGTACGGTAGAGTTGCGGTGAGGCTACGAAAGAAGTTTTATCTGAAATCTAAAATCAAATGTCTGAAATTGACAATGACTATAGCATAATAGGCCTATTTTTGCATTGTGTCAGATCATATGAAAGTATGATTATAAGTGGAAATAAATCAAGGATTAGGAAATGAAGAAAAAATGGATTCTATTGTTACTGATAACGATTAGTTTTACAAGCCTTACTGCGCAGGACGCGCTTTATCCGAACACTTTCCCTCTGGGAGATGTGAGAATAACCGCAGGTCCTTTTAAGCATGCTTGTGATTTGAACGTTAAGGTTCTGCTTCAGTATGATACCGATCGTTTGCTGGCTCCTTTCCTGCGTGAAGCAGGATTACCTAAGAAAGCGGAAACGTATGGTAATTGGGAAAAAGACGGTCTTGACGGGCATATCGGTGGGCACTATCTGACTGCTTTAGCCATTCATTATGCCGCTACAGGTAATCTGGAATGCAAAAAACGCATGGATTATATGGTTTCTGAATTTGCACGTGTACAGCAGGCTAATGGTGACGGCTCTATTTGCGGTTTTCCAAACAGTAAGAAGTTTGCAGAAGAAATAAGAAAAGGGAATGTAGGCATTGTATGGAACTATTGGGTTGCCTGGTATAATATGCATAAAACCTATGCCGGACTGCGGGATGCCTGGCTTTACGGTAAAAATGAAAAAGCGAAAAAGATCTTCCTGAAGTTTTGTGACTGGGGCGTCGACGTTATTTCTAATTTAGACGACCGGCAAATGGAGCGTATGCTGGATAATGAATTCGGCGGTATGAATGAAGTGTATGCGGATGCCTGGCAAATGACCGGCAATCCCAAATACCTCGATACGGCGAAGCGCTTCTCACATAAGCAGATTTTCGACAGTATGGCAAGGCGTATTGATAACCTGGATAACAAGCATGCCAATACGCAAGTGCCTAAAGCCGTGGGATATCAGCGTGTGGCCGAACTTAATTCGAAAACCGCTCCGGATTACAATGATTTTATGACTGCTGCTGAATTTTTCTGGGAGACTGTAGTTTCTCATCGCTCTTTGTCATTAGGCGGAAACAGTCGGGGTGAGCATTTTCCCGAAGCAGGAAAATGTTCCGATTATATGCACGAACGTCAGGGACCGGAATCGTGTAATACTAATAATATGCTGAAACTTACCGAAGGTCTGTTCCGCATGCATCCCAAAGTGGAATATGCCGATTTTTATGAACGTGCCATGTATAATCATATCCTTTCTACCCAGCATCCTGAACATGGGGGATATGTATATTTCACACCTGCTTGCCCCTCGCATTATCGTGTTTATTCGGCACCGGGAAAAGCAATGTGGTGTTGTGTGGGTACCGGTATGGAGAATCATGGTAAATACGGGCAGTTTATTTATAACCATGATACGGCGGATAATGCTTTGTATGTGAATCTTTTTATACCTTCTGAATTAAACTGGAAAGAGAAGAAGATTAAGATTGTACAAGAAACGGACTTTCCGAATGAAGAAGGGACTACGCTGACTGTTAATCCTTCCAAAGCGACACAGTTTAAACTGCTGATACGTTATCCATCGTGGGTGGAGCTGGGAAAAATGCAGGTGGTCTGCAACGGGGTTGATTATGCAAAAAATGCGCAGCCAGGTTCTTATATAGCCATTGATCGCCAATGGTCAAAAGGAGATGTAGTAGAAATAAAGACTCCGATGACCGTGAGAATTGAAGAATTGCCCAATGTACCTAACGCTATCTCGATCATGCGTGGCCCTATATTGTTAGGTGCGAGGACGGGAACGGAAAATATGCCCGGATTAATTGCCGGAGACGGGCGTTGGGAGCATATTGCACACGGATCGCTGGTTTCACTTTTTGACGCACCTTATATTATAGGGGAAAGAAGTGATATTCTGAATAAACTGAATAGTATGAAGCCTGTCGAAGGAAAATCTTTTAGTTTTACTGTTCCCGGTTTGTTTACTCAGGAAAAATATAAGAATCTGATACTTGAACCATTCTATGGAATTCATGATAGCCGCTATATGATGTATTGGCTATCAATGTCCGAGCCGGCATTCAGGGAATATAAACAAGCCGTGGAAGCTGAAGAGCATGGGAGAATGATACTCGACAAGCGTACTGTGGATATAGTATCATCGGGTGAGCAACAACCTGAGTCGGATCATGCAATGAAAACTCAGGATTCGCATCGTGGAGTACATGCCGGTGAGGCTTGGCGTGATGCCCGTAATGGAGGATATTTTGAATATACACTGACCACGAAAGGGAATGAGAATCTCTCATTGATGGTCCGTTATTGGGGAGCTGAGTCTGGTAGCAGGAGTTTTGATATTCTGGTGGATGGTCAAACTATCGCTACGGAGGATATTGTCGGGAAATGGAAGAAAGACTTGTTTTGCAATGTGGAATATAATATTCCGGCCACTTTGCTGAAATCGAAAGATAAAATTGCGGTTAGGTTTCAGAGTAAGCCGGATACTACAGCAGGAGGGATTTTTGCAGTACGATTGTTGGTTCCCGAATCAATGGTAATGGATAAATAAATGGTCGCATGACATCAGAGGATATAATATCGCTGTATTTCAAAATGCAGTGAATCAGTGGTAGGAAAAAATTAAGTTAGATAAAGTTAGAGGTTAAATTTTGCATTTATTTTGATAGGAATTTAATGGTAAATAGTTTTTGGGAAAGGAATAACAAATGATTGAAAAGCTCGAAGCGATAGAAATATGCTTCGGGCTTTTCTTGCTTTACAGTGGGATAGGAGGACGATATTATCTAAAATCACAAATGGATTATCTAAAATTGCAAATATATACAGAGGTATTTCCCTACTTTTGTTGGGTTAACAAATAAGGGTAGTTGTACTAACTAAATATGTATGTTTATGAACTTACTTAGAAAAATATGGGGGATTGTAATAGCTGCTATAATCAGTTCGTGCCATTCGGGAACATTTGATACTATTTCTCCTGACGGAACCTTAAAGGTTGGTGTAGTGACAACAAAGGATGGCGATTATGGAAAAGCCGCTTTTGTTGTGCATTACAAGGGAGATAGTATTCTTTTTCGTTCCGAACTGGGATTGGAGACAGATGCTCAAAAGTTTGCCGGTAACTTAAGATTGAAATCAGTTTCAGAACCGAAATCCGTGATTGATGATTATAAGATGATTACGGGAAAACGGAGCCATTGTGTGAACGAGGCTTCCGAACGGGTTTATTCTCTGGAAAACGATGAAGGGCAAATTTTGGAGGTAACGTTTAGGGTGTACAACGATGGAATTGCATTTAAGTATGGACTTAAAGCTATTTCGGATGAAGAACATATCATCAATGAATATACGGCGTACGCTTTGCCGAAAGGGAGTAAAAGATGGATACAACAATATGATCCGGGTTATGAAAAGTTTTTCCCGTTGTCTACTGACGGTAAGCTTGCCAACCGTCCGGAGGTTGATCTTTGGGGATATCCGGCGCTTATAGAGCCACGGGATTCTGTGTTTGTGTTGATTACGGAGGCCAATATCAGACGGGGGCATTGTGGCTCTTTTCTGTATAATGGGGATAATCGCGATAATTATCAGGTACGACTGGCTGATAAAAAACTTGCTTTCAGTGGTGTGTGGGAGTCTCCATGGCGATTGCTTATTGCTGGCTCTTTAGCTGATATTACTGAGTCTACACTGGTGACGGATGTATCTGACCCTTCTAAGGTGGAGGATACGGAATGGATAAAACCCGGAATGGTGTCATGGATTTATTGGGCGCACAACCACGGTTCCAAGGATTATCAGATAGTGAAAGAATACATCGACCTGGCCACCCGCATGAAGTGGCCCTATGACCTGATTGACTGGGAATGGGATGAAATGGGCAATGGAGGCAACCTTCAGGATGCCGTGAAGTATGCTTTGGAACAGGGTATTAAACCCTTGCTATGGTATAATTCGAGTACAAGCTGGCTTGGTCCCGGCCCTTTATACCGGCTGAATAAGAAAGAAGACCGGGAGAAGGAATATAAATGGCTGAGTGACATGGGAGTTGCCGGTATCAAAGTAGACTTCTTCACGG
>DVNN01000300.1 GCA_018714325.1 Candidatus Pelethocola excrementipullorum | reverse complement strand
CATATTGCTGGGGTAGGTAGACAGGGATAACTTCTTTCCCAGATTCACCGGAGCCAACGTGCTCATAATGGATACGTCTTTCAATATGTTCTGTGCATATTCTTTGATGGTCTCTCCATAGGCCGTGAGCTGGATTCCCTTACTATTCCGTTCAAAAAGCTCCCTTCCCAGTTCCTTTTCCAGACCGGAAATTACTTTACTGATATTCGGCTGAGAGGTATATAGACATTCCGCCGCCTTACTAAAGCTGCCGCTCTCACTGGCCACCACAAAGTATTCTAATTGTTTTAATTCCATAGATTCACTTTCCCATCGTTTTATAGTTAGTCTCATATAACTCAGTATATAAGTTCAGGATATCTATGTCAATTAGTTCTTATGACATAGATATCCTGTTTTGAAAACTCATTTGATTTCAGAATGGGGCGTCATCCATCAACTATTTCCTGAGCCCTGCTACAAAACTCATCCAGTGATATCTCATCTGCAACATACTTCTGAAACAGCGTGCCCATATCCCTGATTTCCTCCATTGGATTGGAGGATAATGGCCTGGCCTTCAGCTCCAGTGTTTCAGCATACGCTCTCATGACCTCCATATCCGGAATATCCAGCTCTTCATGCTCTATGATGTCGAGTCTGGCCGGAAGCCGCTTCATGGCCGTGGCATAGGCAATGCTGCCCTCTTTCCCGGCCACATATGCCAGAAATTTCTTAGCGGACTCTTTACGCACGGACGCCCTATTCAAGACGTACTGCCAGGTAGCCACATTTGTGGCATTCGCCTTAAACATCGGGAGGGGAACCGCATGTATCTCATCCTCTCCATATGCCCCAGCCCTCAAAAAAGTCTCTATGGCTCCACTATACATGAAAATAGCTGCATATTTTCCATTGATAAACTTCTGCTCCATCTGTTCATACTGATCCAGAAGAATATCCCTCGGAGTCTCTTGATCCCTAATCATATCATGGAGGAATTCCATGGCCTCTCTGGTCTGAGGATCTGACCAATCCTCATAACTGCCTCCAAACATATTGACAAACTGTGATATATCGTTATAGACATAGGTGGTCTCCCATGCACTTCCATATCCATAGGCTCCGGACTCATAATCGGCTTGCAAAAGTGTCTCGAAATCCTCCCGATCAGCCACTTCATCTATACCCGCCTCTTTTAGAACCTCTTCATTGACCCAGAACATCATCATATCCATGGCGTATGGGACAGAATATACCTGCCCATCGGCCATGGCTATTTTCTGCATATAATCCTGAGGATAACATTTTAGAATATCATCGGGCATAACGTCACTGTCCAGCGGCTCCAAATACCCCTGATATTTAAATTCATTTATCATCTCATCATTGATGCCAATCACATCAACGGTGGAATCTCCGGAAGAGAGAATGGTGGATATTTTGGCTTGGCGGTTATACGCGTTGACGGGAGGGGACATAACATTGATTTTCATCTGCAGCTTCTCCTCCGTCTCAGCTATGAACTGATGGAACTCTTCTTTGTCCGCATCCACATGCATCAGAGTGATTTCTTCCTGGAAGTCCTCGCTGACATCCTGAATCAATGGTTCTTCTTTTTCCCCGCATCCCGCCAGCAGCAGGTTGATTCCCAATAAAATCCCCAATAGATATCTTTTCACTTCTCACACCCTATCTAGGCCATCTATCCTCTTTTTTCATAAGAGGTGAAAATGCATGATGTGGCTCCGCCTGATACCAATAGGCAACGGTGGCTACATCGTCTTGCCTTTCAAACAGGCCCCTGTGTCCCACACCAATCTGCTGAACAGTCACTTTCAGATCTTCTTCAAAGCAGACAGGATCCTGGATATGCCAGCGGTAAAATCCCCGCATGGGCATACAATCATCATTGTGATACAGGTTATGAATCTCATCATCATGGGAGGAATAATAAGGATAACCAAGGTAAGGGGTGCAGTAGTTCTGCTCCACCGTTTTTCCGTCCACCTGTTTTGCAAAGCTCCAGGAACCACCGAAGTAATCCTCTGTTCCGGTACCGCAGATGGTTGGATATTCCTGGTCTCCATCCATATAGAATTTGACTTCTCCTTCCCCCCACCAGTAACGTTCCAACGTGGTTAATGCCATATAAGTTCCTACATAATGGCCTTTTCCATTTACCTGATCCAGAATCACATAGTCATTCTGGAGTTCCGTAATCTTCTGCCGTCTCCACTGAGCATGGAAATAAGCCACATCTTCCGGAAGCCGCTCATGCAGACAGTAATCTATCTGGTAAAAGAAAGCAGGAATGGTATTGGAATGTTGATTTTCCAGAGTGATTCTGGCCTTTTTCCGAAAAGGCATCTGGAAATAACTGTTCATCCCCCTGCTTGGAACAACCACAATCGGAATTGAATTGACGATACATTCCCTTCCGAATCCACAGCAGAAGAAATCACCCAGCGGGCTCTCTACAGAAGGCTCCTCTTCATCGTCCCAATACATACGAAGTACTAAATCCCGAAGTACAAAACAGTCTGCTTCTGTGGTCTTGTTGGTCACCGTGATCCAGATATGGTTAATCACACCCGGCCCGTCAATCTCAGCCAACGTCACCGTCTCACCACTGGGAATATCCCGCAGGCAGGGGCTGCCTTTTCTGGACGGCCCCAGATCGCTGGCAGTCAACCCTCCCCTGCCCTTCTCTCCTCTGGGATTTTCTGCATTGACCGCCCTGCTCTTTATATGTTTCGCCATGGGCAGAGAGCCCAGGCTTCCTCCTAATAAATCATACATAATCCTATCCTCCCTTCTTAAGCCTTAACACCGCCTGCCATAATACCATCCATAATCTGCTTCTCAAAAATAGCCACAAAGATGATAATGGGCAGTAGAATAATCCACCCCATGGAACTCACCAAATCCCATGGTACCCCATACATGTTGTCCCTCAGAGGAAGCTGAACAATTGAGACAGACAGCACCTGAATCCCATTGGAATAATATAATGGTGTGAAGAAGTTGTTGAGACAAGTGATGAAATTAATGATACACACAGTTGCAATGGCCGGCTTCATAAGTGGAAGCACCACCAGAAACAGCCTCTGCAGAAAGGTTGCACCGTCAATTGACGCAGCCTCTTCCAGTGAAAGGGGAATCTCACCTACAAAGTTCTTCAAAATCAGAACTGTAAATGGAATCACCGCACTGACATAGAGAATAATCAAACCAGGATAGGTATCATACAACCCCACCTTTTGCATAAATTCATACAAAGGTCTTGCGGTAACCACCTCAGGAATCAGCATGGTAGCTATGATAAAAGCGAATGCAATGCTGATAGCCTTTGATTTAAATCTGGAAAATCCATAGGCAGCCATGGCACACAAGCAGGTGCTCAACACAAGCGTCACGCCAACAATTAGTACTGTATTTCCTATTTTATCAAATAGACCCACATTTTCAATCAAAAACTTATAACTTTCCAAAGTGGGATGGTCCGGTATGTAATCGATAGGGGTTTTAAACAGCTCTCCCGGGGGTGTGATGGATGAAATAAAAATCCAGTAAACCGGAAACAATATCAGAAATGCCACCACCGCAAAGAGAAACCATCTGCCGGCGGCAACACATCCTTTATAAATCTTGTATCTATTCAAGTCTTTCATCTTCTATCTCCCTCCTAATCCCCCAGTTTATTCATAACACGTATGTTAAACCAGCTGAACAATGCCATAACGATAAACAGCATGACAGCCAGGGTGGATGCATACCCCACATTCAGATTAGTAAAGGCCTCCATGGTAATACGATAGGCGATGAGCGACGTATCTTCCCCCGGTCCCCCCGATGTCATGGCATATACCAGATCAAATGTGGTAAGTCTCCATAAAGTGAAGGGAATACACAAGGTAATTACATTTTTAGTGATCAGGGGTAAGGTAATCCTGAAAAAGCTCTGGATACTGTTGGCCCCGTCCACCTTAGCAGCCTCATAAATATCGCTGGAGATAAACTGAAGTCCTGACAACACCAGAATAGCGAAAAAGGGCAAATCCTTCCACAGGTCCATGGCAATTACAGCGGCTCTTGCAGATCCCGTATTAATCAGCCAGTTGAACTGAAAACCCGGTACGAAACGACGAATAAAGTCATTGATCAACCCATAGTCATTATTGAATCCCCACTTGGCAGCCATGCCAATTACAACCGCAGGCATGGCCCATGGAATCAGGACAATCGTTCGAAGAAATCTACGCCCCTTAAATTTCATGTTCAGAATCAATGCCAGACAAACCCCCAAGACCACATGAAAAACCATGGATACCACTACAAAAACAAGGGTGAAGTTTATGGATGTGAGTATCTTGGGGTCTTTGAATACATTGACGTAATTGCTCAGCCCTACGAATTCATGAACGCCAGATAATACCTTAATATCAAATAAACTATTTTTTAAGGTTGCACAGATTGGATACAGCGTAGTGAATCCACGGATGAGCACAACCGGAAGGATTAAGATCCATGGGATCCATTTCATTGATTTCTTGCTGATAGTCACTTATGTTTCCTCCTTTTAATAAAATCCGCCGGTGTTTTTCTATGGAATACACCACAGGAAACTAATCTTAAGCGCTGTATTTATCTACCATTTCCTGTGCCTTGACGCAGAACTCATCCACGGTAATCTCATCCTTCATACAAGACTGGAATATCGTTCCAATATCCGAGATGAATTCCATCGTCTGAGGAAGCATGGGACGTCCTTTTACATTGCATTCTGAGGCATATCTGCTGTACATCTCTTTGGCCGGATCCGTATCCGGAACCACTTTTGCTGCCACATCAGCCCTGGCCGGATAACGGTCAAAGGCTTTATAGGATGCCTCCATTCCACCTTCAGCCGCCATGTATTGAAGGAATTTAGTAGCCGCTTCTTTGTTCTTGGAAGCTTGATTGAGCACATAACTCCAGGAATCCGTGAATACGGCTCTCTCGCCTTTCCCGCTGAAATCCGGTACCATGGCCATGTGAATCTTGTCTTCGCC
>DVNN01000299.1 GCA_018714325.1 Candidatus Pelethocola excrementipullorum | reverse complement strand
CCCCCCGACTATATGATTTTATTTTAGCATTGGGGAATGAAGAAAGCAATGTATAGTAAGGCTTGATACAAATTTACAAATAGTAGGTTTAATATTTTACATTTAATTGTGAAGGTGTATAATATATGATTTCTAATAAAGAGAAACATGGTATAATTTAACTGTGAAAAACCGATTTTTAAAAGTATAATTTGTATAAAAACTATACTATAAGAAGACGAGGGGATCGATTTGAAAAAGATTAGTTTGTTATGCGTGTTGCTGATGATTTTGATGATTACAGGTTGCGGCTACAGTACTAATGAAAGAGAAGAAGACAAAAGCCAGGATAAGATTGAATTGTCCTTTATGATGCCGCAATCACATTACAGGGACTTTTTTAGGGATGAACTTGAGTGTTTTGAGAAAGAGTATCCGAAATACAAGATTGATGTGTTAAGGATTCCAGATAATCAGTGGATTGAAGTGGTGAAGGCAAAAGCTGCAACAGGAGAACTGACTGATCTGGTGAGGATTGACAAGGGGCTTATGGAGGAAATAGGTGCAGAAAAGTTTGTTGAAATGACAGAAAAAGAAGACTGGTATGACAGGGTCCTTACAGAACAGCTTGAGAATAAGAAAATTAACGGAAAATTATATGGACTTCCCATAGGATCAAGCAGCAGTGTGGGCCTGGTTTATAACAGAGATATCTTTGAAAGTCTTAATCTGGAAGTTCCCAGGGACATGGAGGCTTTTGAGCAGGCATGCGAAAAGTTGAAAGATAATGGGTATATACCCTTCTATGCGTCGGACAAGGATTCCTGGACAGCGACGTATGGATTTTCGACAGCCGTATCTCAGATGATGACGGAGGAGATGTATCAACAACTCTTAAGTGGGCAGAAGGATTGGGATAATGAAGAATATCGCCACATATTGGAGACATTTGCCTCTTTACGACAGGATGGATATACAAACCCGGATTATATGCAGGCAACTTATGGTGGTGCTGTGAATGCCCTTGCTGATGGAAGGGCCGCGATGTACTTGTCAGGACAGTTCTGTATCTATGATGTTCAGGCAATCAACCCGAAGCGGAATCTGGAGATGGCACCAAACCCCTATTATGGAGAGATTCTGACTGTTAAGTCAGGGGTGGGTATGTTCGCCATATCTGCAAAATCCCCTTATGTGGAGGAGGCAAAGGTATTTCTGAACTGGTTTTCCCAACCGGATAATATGAATGAGTTCAATACAGGGTGGAATCACATGCCTGTGTTTAAAGATCAGGAGATGGAGATGTCAGATTGGCAGGAGAAACTTTATTCTGACTACATACTTCCGGGGAAAACTGCCCTGGAGATCAATGAACGCTTCAACGGTATCGATTTGAGCGGATTCTGGGATGACCAGCAGAAGATGTATATGGGCCGGATGAGCTCAGAAGAGGTGCTCATAAAATGGGATCAGTCATTCCGAAAACAACTAAAACAAAAAAACAGCCTCACAAGCTCGTAGAACTTGTTACAGTTTAAGATTTTACATCCCCGGGGGTTAACAGGAGACATTTTATTTTGGCTTAGATGAGTGTAATATGATGTCAATAAGAACTAAGAACAAACCCAAGGGAGGAATGCTGTTATGAAAAAGTATAGTAAGGTTTTAGCTGCAACTTTGGTGGCATCCATGAGTATTGGTTTGATGGCGTGTGGCCAGGGAAGTGATGCGGGTTCAAAGAGCAAGAGCGAACATGAAGCTGCCAGTAAAAGCGAAGAGGGAACTACCAGCAAAAGTGAGACAGCTGATTCGAATTCAAAATCCGGCTCTGATTTGAAGGGAAAGCTGGTTTACTGGTCCATGTGGAATGATACGGAACCACAGGGCGAAGTTTGGCAGAGTATTATCGATGGATTTGAGAAAGAACATCCGGATGTGGATGTGACAGTTCAGTGGTGTGGACGTGACAATAAGAAGATTCTGAAGCCGGCCTTGGAGGGTGGGCAAACGATTGATGTTTTCGAGTACCCAATTGAAATCGATTTGAAAGATTACATTCTGGATCTTACACCTTATGTGGATAAGACCTATCAGGCAAGTGACGGAAAGAAATTATCAGAGACACTTCTTCCCAGCCTTCTTGAAACACCAAAGTCTATGTTAAACCTGACGGATATGCAGCCTGCTGTTGGATATAAACCATGGATGTCTCTCTTTATGTACAATAAAACGATCTTTGATGAGGTTGGAATTAAGGAGGAACCCAAGACATGGCAAGAGCTTGATGATGCATGCGCCAAGATTAAGGAAGCCGGCTATGTACCGCTTACTTTTGACGATGCCTACGCATCCTGGCTTCCGGGCATGTATCTGGCAAGGGAAATGGGACAGGACTGGATACGTGAACTCGTACAGGATTCCACCGGTGAGATGTGGAAAGACGAGGCTGTTGTCAAGATGGCAAAAGCATTTGAAGATTTTGCTGAAAAAGGATACTTTGATTCTAATGTAAGCGGAAACAAATATCCTGCAGGGCAGATGGATGTAGGAAATGGTAAGGTAGCTATGTATTATAATCTGACAGGGCTTACAACAGAGGTATCTGATGTGACAGGACCGGATTTTGTATGGGGTGGATTCTCCTTCCCGGATGTAAAAGACGGACAGAACAAAGCCGGCAAGGAAGATCCGGCAGGATGCACGATGCTGGCAGTGAATAAGTCTACCGAAGATCCGGATCTGGCAATGGAATTTATTGCATATGCACTGGATCAGAAAAATGACGCGGAAATGGTTAAGAAGGCAGGAACCACCCCTGCAACCGTAGGGACAGAATGGCCAAAGAGCCTTGAGAATATGAAAGGCGCATTTGAATCAAATGAGACTGCTCTGAAATACGGAGCAGATATTACATCAAATGCAGATCTGGCACCTACAATTCAAGATAACTTCATAAAACTTGCATCAGGACAGATCAGCGCGGATGATTTTGTAAACAACATGGCTGCTGCAGCAAAGAAATAAATTATTTTTGCATAATGTAATAAGCAGTTATGTGTAGAGCGGACGGGGAAGAGGGTAATTACCTCTTCCCCTTTTTAGAAAGGGATTAATATATGAAAAAAAAGAAATGGTTTCTTATCAGTTTTCTAGCTCCGGCAGTATTTTGTATGTTTGCAATCTTTTTGTATCCAGGCGTCAGAACGTTACTCATGAGTTTCTTTAAGGTTCCGTTTATCACGGATAATATGAGTAGCTGGAAATTTGTGGGGATTTCCAATTATATAGAGATATTCACCAGCCCACTGTATCGACAGTCACTGATTAACTTTTTGAAGATATGGCTGATCGGGGGTATCGTGATTTTAAGTTTGTCTATGCTTTTCTCGGTCATCATTACCTCCGGCATCAAAGGTAAAGGTTTTTGGCGTGCAGCAATCTACCTTCCCCACATCATCAGTTCCGTCGCCCTGGTATCTATGTGGCTTCAGTATGTGTTCAATAATCAGTATGGTATGTTTAAAAAATTGTTTGCACTTTTACATTGGGAGAAAATGGAGCAATTTCAGTGGACTTCTCCGGATCATCTGTTTTTATCTATGATGATTGCGTATACTTTTGCTGGTGTTGGATTCTATATGTTGATTCTCGTTGCAGGAATTGATGGTATCTCTGAGGACTATTATGAAGCAGCAAGAATTGAGGGGGCCGGAGCATGGAAGCAATTTATCGATATCACGGTTCCGTTATTGAGGGACATCATTAAGAGATGTATCGTACTCTATTCCGCAGCGGCGGCAGGCTTCTTTGTATACTCTACGTTGTTTTCATTCAATACGGAAAATGCAACAGTTACGCCTATGGTATATATGTATGAGTCTGTTTTTGGTAACTCCGCAGGCTCAAGTGCATTGGAATTAAACGTTGGTGCAGGTGCAACTGCCGGTGTTACTATCATGGTGGTAATACTGTTCGTAAATATGATTCTCAATAAACTAATACCGTCTACGGCGGAAGAATAGAGGTGAGACAATGAATACAACATCTAAAAAGAAGCGGAATATAAAGAAGCAACTCAAACATCTTCCCAAATATCTGCCCTTGGTTATATGGGTGGCATTTACCGTGGCTATGATTGGCTGGATTTTCCTGGCATCTTTGAGCACAACCAGTGAGATATATAGTGACAGCATCTTGAGTAGCGGGATTCATATTGAAAATTATATCAATGTTATAAAAAAACATAAACTTGGCCTTTATTTCCTGAACAGTCTTATCTATTGTGCCGTGGGATGTACGGGTGTGATCTTAATTGCTTCCCCGGCAGCATATGCACTATCAAGAGTGGAATTTAGAGGGAAATCACTGGTTAACAATATCTTCGTAATGGGGATGTCGATCCCTCAGGTTATGCTAGTCATGCCGCTGTTTAAGATGGCAACATCGCTGCATTTGATTGGGTCACGCTGGACACTGATGATTCTCTATATCTGTACGAATGTACCTTTCGGAGTGTTTTTTCTATCGGGATTTTTCCTGTCACTGCCGAAAGCGCTGGAGGAAGCAGCAGAGATAGATGGCTGTACACATGCTAAGGCCTTTTGGAAAATCATGTTTCCTCTGGCGCAGCCAGGAATCGTAACGCTGACAATTTTCAATTTTATCAATATATGGAATGAATATTTCATGGCTTTGATTTTTGCGAATAAGACGGAACTTCGTACAGTTTCCACAGGCCTTCAGGCCATCGTACAGTCCATGAAGTACTCAGGAGACTGGGCAGGGCTGTTTGCAGGCGTTATCATCGTATTTTTACCCACGTTTCTTCTGTATCTATTCCTGTCAAAGACGATTATGACAGGAGTTACAGGCGGAGCCGTAAAAGGTTAAGGAGACTTTATGAAAAATACAGAGTGGTTGGGGCGGATGAATAAAATATTCGGACCCGAAAGTCCCGGGGAAATAACCGAATACTGCCTGAAAAACTGGCAAGAGGAAACAAACCATATTTTTAGTGTTGCGGATCATGCATGTGAAAATGTATTTCAGTTTGATTTCAACTGGGATATGGAGCGGACGATAAAACCTGTTCATTTTCCTGATCAGATAGACTGGAGCCTGATTCCGGAAGGTGACAGAGAATTCCTGTGGCAATTCAACAGACATCGCTTTCTCCTGGCTCTCGGCCAGGCGTATCTGATGAGCCGGGATGAAAAATATGCCCGACATTATGTACGGCTGTTAGAGGACTGGATTGACCATGCCACGCCAGGTGATAATATTGACCTGGGTCCATGGAGAACCCTTGAAACGGGGATACGTGGGGAAATCTGGATTCGGTCGCTGCCGATGATTCTTAAGAGTGAAGCCGTAGAGGAAGTTTTTCTGGAAAAAGTATTCTCTTGCCTGGTGAGACATCAGAAAAGGCTGGCTGAGAATTTCGGTGATCATAAATATATCAGTAACTGGGGAGTCCTGGAAAGCTGTGGCCTTTTCTTGCTTTCGCTGGTGCTGCCCGGCTCTAAGGAGCTGTTGCGCCTTGCACTCAAAAGACTGGAGGATGGAGCGGCTATTCAGGTTCTGCCTGACGGCATGCAGTGGGAGCAGTCGCCGATGTATCACAACGAAGTCTATCATTGCTATCTTATAGTTCTTTACTATGGGGAGCGGGCCGGAATTACGATGCCGGGCAGCATCCGCCAGACAGTGAAGAAGATGGCATACGTAAACTATCAGTGGATGAAACCGGATCATACCCAGTTTGCACAGGGAGACAGCGATGCCTCAGACTTGAGAGACCAGATTACGGCGGGGGCGGCCATCCTTTGGGATGGGACACTCAAATCAGGTGGCTATCAGCAGTTGGACTTTGAAAATGCCTGGTTATTTGGATATCAGGGATGTGAAAAATATGCAGAAATGAAAGACGAGAAACCGGATTTTCTGTCCGTAGAACTGCCCTTTGGCGGAAATTACTATCTCCGTAGTGGCTGGGATGAGAATGGAAATCTCCTTCATTTTCACTGCGGAGACACCGGAGGCGGACATGGGCATGCAGATAAATTACATATTGACCTGGTGATGAGAGGAGAAGACCTTCTCGTCGATTCCGGAAGATATACCTATGTGGACGGCGAAGAAAGGTACCGATTTAAGGAAGCGGAAGGGCATAACGTAACACTGATAGATGGATCCGGGTTTGCCCCCTGCGAGACTTCATGGATCTATAAAAAGTTATGCACTTGTATCAAACAGGAATTCTTTGACGGAAAGCTGGGGGGATTTGTGGAAGGAAGCCATCTGGGATACTGGGAAAAAGGTATCCTTGTCAATCGGAAAATCATCTGGGTGAAACCGGATATTTATGTGATTTGTGATGATTATTTATCCCACGATACCCATACCTATGAGAACCTTCTGCACTTCAGTGGCCATGGGAAAACCGAGATGGAGAATGGGAATGTTCATTTCACCGGCGATGGGATGGAGGCTTATATACAGTTTTTGCAGGATGAGGCAGGAAGACTGCAGGATACAGAGCAGTCTTTTCACTATAATGAAAAGCATCCGAACAAAACCTATTGTGCCAGTACGAAAGCCTATGGGTTTTTCCGCAGAATTACGGTGATCAATGGTGGAGAAAAAGGAAGTACCCGTATGGTTCAGGCAGAAAGCCTTAAGCTTAAACTAGCCGGGCACCAAGAGCCTTTGGCACAGGAACAGGCGGAAGGTGTCAGAATTTCCGATGGAAAGAGAGAGTATATTCTGTTCTTATGTCATCAGGAAGTGATGACTCCAACAGACATTTTATGCTGGGGCAATTGCAGAGGATATGGAAAAGCAGTTTTATTTGATAGAAGTGAAGAAAAGAATAAGATTATTCCGGGGGAAATTCTGGCATGGTAAATTTTGAAGAGCAGAACAGGAAGCATCAGATTAGTTTTCGGGATGTAGAGACCGGCTGGGATCATGCACTGCCTCTTGGAAACGGGAAGATGGGAGCTTCTATTTATTATAAAGACCGAAGCCTGTGTGTCGCACTGAATCATTATGATTGTTATTATCAGGTACTGCAACAGTATGCAAAAGATGATGAGCCGCTGGACAGTGAGCTCTCTTATGCTGAAATGAGGAGACTTACAGATTGCGCAAGAAAAGAACCGGATTATGAACGTTCCCATTATATACGCACACTGAATCCAGGAGCGGACCAAAAGCGTCCACAGTATGGCGGTTCCAGTCATCCACAGGGGGGCGAGCTTGTAATTGCATTTTCCGAAAAAGTGGATACAAGGCATACATTTCTATCTCTTTCCATAGAAGAAGCCAGGGTTACGTTTCGTGCCGGTACGGGGAACGATCATATTGAAGCGTATATCTATGTATCCAGACAGCAGGATGGGGTTGTCCTGAACCTGAGGCAAACGGCAGAAGGACTCTGGAAATCAGCAACAATCTCCAGGCAAATGTCCCGGGGGCAGGAAGGGTATTCCTACGAAGACAGGCAGACATCTGAGATGATTTCCATGCTGTGCAGATTCCGTCCAAAGGGAGAGTCGGAACATACGATTCCCTTCGTACAGGAAACAGCATTCTATCTGCCTGGTGCATCAGAAAATGGAGACCTGAAAGGCGAGAGCAACGAATTTTGCCTGGTTGGTTCCATTTGTCCCGGAGAGGGAAAGGCCCAGGAAAATGCACGTAAACTTTGGGAAAAACGAGATTCTGACCAAAGGGTACACGGGCTGGAATGGAAGAGATTCTGGAAAAGCACCGTAATACTTCCGGATTCTTATCTGGAGACTCTCTGGCATCTGTATGTATACCTGTTGGAATGCTGCAGCGGGAAAGGTAGTATACATAGTGAGCAGGCCTGCGGTTTAAGCGGTCTTTGGGATATCAGAAAGCCATGCATGTGGGGCAGTATGTGGTACTGGGATGTGAATATACAAAGTTCTTTCTACGGTGCCTTTGCTTCCAATCATATGGAGCTTGCAAAAGTATTCTGTGATGGATTTCTGTCATATGAAGAAGAGATAAAAGCGTTTACAAAGCGCTTTTGTAAAAAGGAAGGGTGGGCGCTTGACTACCCCCATCCCCTGTATCATTGCATCCAGCCCTGGTGTGCCCTGTTCCTATGGCAGTATTATGCTTATACGGGGGATGAAGCTTTCTTAGCAGAAAAGGCTTATCCGGTTTTTTGTGAAATGATACATTTTTACAGGCAAATCGGAAGAGTTGACGAAGAGGGCATTCGTCATATTGATTATGATATCTGCCCTGAACAAGGGCCGGTCACACGAGACAGCACGATAACCACCGCGGTATTAAAACAGTTGATCGTCTATACGGCGAAAGCGACAAAGATTCTAAAGCGTCCGGAAAAGGAACTTCAGGATCTGGAGCAGCTTTTAAGTGAGATGCCGGAATACGCCATAACCAAAGATGGATTGAGATGGAAAGACTCCACCCTTGCAGCGGATGATGTTTTTCTCAGGCACCCATCCGTACTGATGCCGGTGTTTCCTGCGAAAGAGGTGCATATGGAGAGTTCCGTGGAGCAAAGAAATCTTGCCGAAAATACAATCCGATATGCTGCACAGAATACAGAACCTGGCACTTTCGGGCCTGCTTGGATCGCTTCCGCGGCCGCAAGAATGGGATCGGGAGAGAGCGCAGTTCGTATCTTATATGAAAAGGGACTGGATTTCATGACCCATTCCAATGGTCTGGGATATGAAGAATCCGAACGTTTCATCAATTACTGTCACCTTACCAAGCCGGCCAACTATCTTCCGGCAATGTGCGAATTTTCGGGGAGTGTGACAGAGACCGTCAACCTGATGCTTTTGCAGGAGATCGACGGTGTCCTCCATGTTTTTCCAGCGTTGCCGGATGGCTGTGACAGATATGCGGTACCAAAAACAGAATATGCACCGGACGACTACCGTTTGTCAAAAACCTATGGTCCCTGGAAAGACTGTGCTTTTGATGGATTGCTGGCTCCAGGGGGATTTGAGGTTTCGGCACAGATGCAGAAAGGGAAAATCACCTGGATTAGCATATTCAGTAAAATGGGAGGAGAATTAAGGCTCTGGCTGCCCAAAGAATTATCGGAAGAAAAAACTGCTTCTGTCTGTATCAGAGACATGAAATCCGGTGACAGGGTAGCTTATGGCAAAAAAGAGACACCACAGATGAAACCTATTCCTGAGGTTTTGGTGCATCAGGCGGCACATACTCATCGAAGAACCTTTCTCGGTGAAGACAAGGACACCGCATTTTATAAGGCGATTGACTCTTTCGTCTGCCCCTATGGATTTGCGGACGTCCTGTATTATCCTATGACTCCCTATGTTTTTGACTTTACGGATTCGAAGGATAAAGATTATGACGAGGTATACGAAACGCAGTTTCTACAGGCAGGGAGGTCAATCCTGCTGGCAGGGGGACCCAGGACCATGGGCGCCTTGGGATATTTGGCTGATCGTGGATATGGTTTTATGGAAGCTGATGGAATTACTCTGGAAGACAGAAGAAAGCCGGATATGCTTCGTAGGGATTTTGTGCAAGGAGAGATACCCATAGAGTTTGGAGTGGAACTTCCGGCCGGAAAGTATGATTTGCTTGTGATTTCAGGGGATGAAGATGAACCATCCTATACAGATCTTGCAGTTACATCATCCGGAATATATGCACAAGGAGAGGAATTGAGTCCGGGAGCTTACCAGTATAAAGTTCTTCCATTGATACACGGCCAGGATGGAATCCTTAAACTTTCCGTCAGCACTAAACCGAATAGTAAGTGGAAGTTAAATGCTATATTTATAAATAAATGTAATCACATATAACCAGGAGGTTTGCATGAATAAAGATATATTTACAAGGGCATTCGAAAAGGGGATGAGGATCACAGAAAATCATCTGGAAGATTTTAAAGGTGGTTTTCCTTCACCGGCGAGCGTGAATAATCGATATCCCAAGATTGAGAACAATGACTGGACAGCGGGATTCTATACCGGAATCCTTTGGATGTGCTATGAATATTCAAAAAAAAAGGTTTTTTATGATGCGGCCATGGAGCAGATCAAAAGCTATCGTTATCGTATCGACCACCGTATCGTGGTAGATCATCATGATATGGGATTTATATACGGCTTATCCTGTGTGGCGGCTTATAAACTGACCGGTGATGAATCTGCAAAAGAGACAGCGTTGCTGGCGGCGGATAATCTGAAATCCAGATTCCGGGAAAAAGGTCAGTTCATTCAGGCCTGGGGAGAACTGGATACGACAGAGAATTACCGGCTGATTATAGACTGCCTTTTAAATCTGCCGATTCTATATTGGGCAACAGATGTCACGGGAGATCCATCTTACAGAAGTTGTGCCGAGAAACACCTAAAAACCACAAGGAAAGTTATTTTCAGACCGGATTATTCAACTTATCATACCTACTACTTTAATCTGGAGACCGGTCAGCCTGCATATGGGGCGACGAAACAAGGGTATTCGAATGAATCTACCTGGTCCAGAGGTCAGGCCTGGGGTGTATATGGACTTATGCTGAATTATCTATATGTAAAGGATGACACAATACCGGAAGAATGGAGGAAGGTAACCGATTATTTTCTGGCACATCTTCCGGAAGATAAGGCCGCCTACTGGGATTTTCATTTTATGGATGGAAAAGAACCCAGAGATAGTTCTGCATCGGCAATTGCAGTATGTGGCATTTTAGAAGCTTATCACCAGGGAGTCTGCGACAAGAAGTATGTTGAGGAGGCCTGGGATATCTTAGAACATCTCGCTGACCTTTATGCAGCCCCGGAGAATGATGAGGTGAATGGAATTCTGCTACACTCCACCTATGGAAGGCTGTTGGGAGATGGAATTGATGAATGCTGTCTCTTTGGTGATTATTTTTATATGGAAGCGTTAATGCGTGTGGTAAAACCTGAGTGGAGACCATATTGGTAGATTGGAGGCATTGTGATGGAGAAGCGGAACCGAATGGGAGAACCGGACGGTTGTTGGTCAATCTAAAACTGATGAAAAAATATAAATAGTGGTATAATAGTGTAGTATGATATTTTGTGCTGTGGTATAATAATATAAATGGAGGTGTACAAATTGAGAAAAGATACAGTAAAAATAGCCAAGCAGATTGCAGGTACCATGGCAATCGAAGGAATGAAATTAAAGAAATCAGAATATGATATGTTGACTCGCTGTGCATCCGGAGAACAATCTACATCCAAAACTATTAAGGAACTGATTACCAAATATACAGTGAAATAGGTACAAAGCATGGACAAATATTATTATGAATTTGAACAGGATAGCATTTATTGTTATCCTGATTCTTTTATCCTGAAGAATAAGTTGAATATAAGAGAGCAGGATGTATTGGAAGAGGCTGAAAGAAATATTACGGCACTTAGAATTCTTGAATTAAAGGAAAAACCATTCAAAGGAGTATTGAATTTCAAATATCTTCAGAAACTGCATAAATATATATTTGGAGATATTTATAGTTGGGCAGGAAAATTGCGAAGTGTAAATATCACAAAAGGAAATATGTTTTGTGATTGCAAATTCATTGTACAAATGGCCGATGAAATCTTTGAACAGTTGAAACATGAGAATTATTTAAAAATGTGTAGTGAAGAAGATATGCCAGAAAGATTAGCTTATTATCTTTCGGAAATTAATGCTTTACACTCATTTCGAGAAGGGAATGGAAGGACGCAAAGACTTTTTATTGAGATCTTAGCGGAAAATGCCGGGTATGAAGTGGACTTTTCAAATGTTAGTGCAGAAGAAATGATTGAGGCGAGCGCAGAATCATTTATAAGGCAATATGAAAAAATGAATTTGCTTATGAAATATATAGTAAACAAAATAGAGTAGCATTTAACGGTGTGATAGCCTTTTTCTAGTATCTGTAAAGATTCTTAATGTGCGGTTCATATTAAATTTACTTATTTTATTCAAGAGTCCAGACAGTGTTTGAAAATTGTCATGGACACATTACTGGGGAGTACCTGCATAGGGTACTCTTTTTTTGATTTATTCGGAGCCAGATTGAGACTGTGAAGCCGTTCGGTGTGGGGACACCGGGCGGTTTTCTATTATTCAAAAACGTAATAACTTTGTGGAATGTTTATGAATGCATTTACTACAGTGCGACTCCCATCTGCTTTTAAAAAATTCAGCATATCTTTGGCATATCCTCGTATCGCTACTTTATCACCTTCTTTAATTCCGGGCATTAATTCTTCATAATAGGATACATAAAATATACCAGGAGAGTCATCTTGGGTAGAATGTATACATGCTATTTTATCCCCATAAATAGACGAAATATCAAAACTTTCGGAAAATGTCATATTAGAATAAACATTAATAAATTCGTCCATTAACATTATTGAGTCTACTTCGCCGAAGACCAGAACGTCTGTCATAATTGAATCTATATCAATTTGACTTAAAGCGTCATCCACATTTTCTGAATAACCAGTATTAATCTTTACTGGAGATATAATTTGAGATTCGGATAGAAATCCATATGGGTAGTCCGGCTTATTAAATATCCCTTTTACTTGAATTGGATCCCCGTCATTAATTAGGGTACTAATGTTTTTTTCGCCTTTGGGCAATAAGCAATATATTTTATAATTTTCATTTTCTAAAGATGACACAGAAAATCCCAGAGAATTACTATTCTTATTTCCTCGAAGTGTAATTTCTTCATTGATGGGAAGTCCTGTTTTTTTAGAGCACTCTATATAAACTTTATATGCTTCATCACCTATTAGTTCTTCCGAAGTGAAATATTTAGTTTTTTCGTTAAATAATTCTTGTGTTTCGACATAGATTTTTCCGAATTCATCGATTGTATAATCTGTTTTTTCATTTTTCCCACATCCAAACATAGTAAATATTAGTATTAAACATGATACAATAAAAATACTACCTTTTTTCATTCTCGATCTCCTCCAATCTTAATATACCCCCACGCCTTTTGCCCATCGTACCGCCTCTTTTGCATAGGAAAAGTCGCTATGCGCGCTGATAATAATGATGAGTGCTGCTGCAGTAAACGGTGAAACCACATTCCTCCCAATTTACGGAATTTTCCAACCAGTTAACAATTGATTTTTCATCGTCCACTAAAAAAACCTTTTTCACGAGATAAGTTCCTTTTAATTACTTCTAAATCAATAATACCTTAGTCTAAATTATACCATAAATAAAGTAGAAAACCTTGATTTTCT
>DVNN01000298.1 GCA_018714325.1 Candidatus Pelethocola excrementipullorum | reverse complement strand
CATCTCCGGCATTTCTTGGCTTCCATCTGGCATTTCGAATATTTTCTGGTTTCCATTAGCCATCTCTGGTATTTTCTGGTCTCCATCTGGCATTTCTGGCATTTCCAGATTTCCATCTGCCATATCCAAATCGCCTTCCGGCATTCTCCCCCGATTACCAGGTGCAAATCCGCCATCTTCTTGGTGGGGCTCCGCATTCTCGCTTCCTCCTCCTGCGGTCAATGTGAAGCTTCCATCCTCTACCTGTAGAATAGAGCCTGCACTTAAGCCGTCGGTTTCTGAGGTGATTTCGAATGTTCCCTTTGCAATATATAGATAACCTAAATCAGTATCTTCTGTGTTTTCGGCATGGATTCCATCTTTACCGGATGATATGGTGAAATTACCGTCCGCAATACGTATACTGTCCTGAGCAGAAATTCCGTGGCTTGCCGATGTAATCTGGTAAGTGCCTCCTGTTATCACAAGATCATCTTTGGATACGATTCCATGTCCCGCTCCAGCCTCTACCGCCAGACTTCCAAATCCATTCAGTGTCAAATCGTCTTTGGAAAAAATCACAGAATCAATGTTATTGTCATCCACAGCCACATATTCGCCGCCATTTGTGAGGGTATTTGTGGAATCCGCAGCCAGGGTGACAAAGACTTTATCGGCCTGTTTCACATAAAGAGCCGACGATGTACTGCACTGGATTTGTACATCATTTAAGACTAGCCGGACTTTATCCGTCTTCTCGGCAGCCACCACGATCATACCATCATCGAGGGTTCCTGTAAGAATATAGGTACCTTCATCCGTTATGGTAACAGTGCTGCCGGATATATCCACAGCATCAGAATCACTTTGGGCAGTATTTCCGGAAAGTGTGATGGATGCACTCGTACTTTCGTCATAGTTCGTTTCCATATCTCGTTCTGTGAACATCTCATCGGCGGATAGACTGCTTTTCGCTGATGTTGAGCCGCCATCCTCTGAAGTCTTACCTTCAGAATCTGTATTCCCACAACCGGTCAGCAATAGCGACAAGTTCAAAATAATCACCAATACTTTTTTCTTCATAACAGTCTCCTTTTCTATAGTTCATACACATTTGTCACTTGCTTTGAAACTGTTATTTCCAAATTCCCATTCCGGCAGCGGAGCTTGTCTATCAACTCCTTTTCTACCCCGGGATTGGTCAGACTCAGGTTGTAGGTGAGTTTAAACAGGCTCCCCATATTCGTGGTTTTCACCTGTACCAGTTCATAGTCGGTGGTATATTCTCCCAGGAGATTGTCAAATACTTCCGTATAATTCAGTTCCTCCGGAATCGTAATATTCAGGGTTTTATTCCTATAAGCCATCTTACTAGTTCCAAAGTCTAAATGGCTGTAGATAAGTGTAACTGCGCTGAGTACGACGGTAAACAGCACTGCATAAGCAAGATAACCCATACCTGTTATCAGACCGGATCCCATCGCCAGGAAGATGGCACCGATTTCTTTGGCCGTTCCTGGCACAGAGCGAAACCGTACCAGGCTGAAGGTTCCCGCCACCGCCACACCGGCTCCCACGTTGCCGTTAACCATCATGATTACAACGCAGACAACCGCGGGCATCAAAGCCAGTGTAACAACAAAGCTTTTGGTACAGCGTGTACGGTACATATAGACAGCCGACAATAATAGGCCGATGAATAGTGAAAATCCAACACAAAGCAAAAAGTCTGATACAGGAATCACATTTGTCATGTCAGTATCAAAAAGTCCTTGGAAAAGTGTATCAAGCATAAAGAATTCCTCCGTTATTTTTAGTTGTTAGTATTTCCTGGTAAGCACTTCCATATTTCGAAAAGGATGTTTTAAAAATCTGTTTGGAAGATAGAAAATGTGCCATCCAAAGGGGAATCCCTCCTCCTGTCTTAATCTCCATCAGTGTATGATTTTGAGGTAGAAGTGCATTTCCATAGATTCCACTGCATAACGTCAAGTCTGATTCCCTCCAGCGAATGTTTTCATCAAAGGTCACCCGAAAATCACTGTCCTCTTTATCGTAAAAAGCCTCCCGGTCATAGGATAGGAATACTCTCGGGCGCAATGTTTGATAATATTCACAGAAATAATCCAGTTCCTCTGTGATCTGGGACTGCATGATCAGAGGCAACCCAGTGCCTAAATACAGCATCGCATCTTTCTCGGATACGCTGATCCGCCGTTTATATACTACAGATTGGTATTTCTTCTTCAGTTCTATAAAAACTGGTTCACCCTGGGAGACCTGCTTATAGCTACGCACGCGGAGCTTTTCTTTATAAGTCGGCTTTTCTATGGAATGCCGAATGAGACGGTAGTTATCCGTATCATAATATATATTGCGTATGGTACTCCTTCCATATTGGTCCGGCAACATATATGGCATCATTTCACTCAAAATCAGGTTCTTTTGTTCTTTGGTAATTAAGTACTTTAACTCATAACGTTTAAAAATCATTTGATAACTCATAAAAGCCGCCTTTCACTGAATGTTTATATGAATAATGTTTTAGGGTGCTGAGTGCCAGTGGCACTCGTTTAGCACCGACCGAAGCGGAGCGAAGATGTGGGAGCACTTTGTGCGGAACAATCCGTAGTATCATGGGGGCAAAATACCTTTTGACCCCAACATCAACATGATACCAGGGACAAAAGGTCATGTTTTTCATGCTTGCATGAAAAAACATGAGTTTGGATCCCGTAAAACAGATCGGCTGCACTATTTGAGTGCAGTCTTTTTGTCCCACAGGTCTTTGGTTATCTTATAGAATGTGGTATAATTCATAAGGAAAGTATAAGTTGAAAAAAGCAAAGGAGTAACGTATTC
>DVNN01000297.1 GCA_018714325.1 Candidatus Pelethocola excrementipullorum | reverse complement strand
CGCAATAATCAGCCTGGGATTCCCCATCAGCGCTGTACAAAGCAAAATCCTCCGAATCATACCTCCAGAGCATTCAAAGGGATACAACTCTTCCACTTCCGATTCCAGATCATACTGCTCAAATAACTCTCTCTGCCGCCGAATTACTTCCTGGGTTTTCCGGCCGCCCCGAACCTGTTTTCCGACCTTCATCAAGGGGTCCAGATAGTTTACACTTTGAGGCACCAACGCAATCTCCCTGCCCCGTACTTTTTGAACCCTTCTCCCATCTAAAGGTTCTTCCTCAAACCAAATATTCCCTTCCTTCTTCGCATTTTGCGGCAATATGTCAAAGATCGCATGGGCTAACAGACTCTTGCCTGATCCACTGGCTCCTACCACGGCCACGATTTCTCCTGCATGAACCGAAACATTCAGCTTCGATATCACCGGCAGCTCCACCTGATTCGCCCCCTTATCATACTGGCGAAACGAAACAGACAAGTCTTCAATTTCTAAAATATGGTGCTTCTCCTCACAACTCATAATCCGCTCTCCTTAATACGTTATTCATGGGCACTGGATGGATCGAAGATCTTACGGAGCACCCCTCCGGCCACATCGAAAAGTATGACCGTGAGCACCAGCATCGCTCCAGGGAATACCGCAAGCCACCATTTTCCGGTAATCAGGTGTTTCATGCTCTCTGAGAGAATAATCCCAATCGCCGGCTGCTCAGGCGACAGCCCAAAGCCTAAAAAAGTAATACTGGCTTCATGAAGGACCGCATGAGGAAATAACAGGATCAGCCCTACGATAAATTGTGGCAAAAGATGTGGAATCATATGCTTTACCGCCACCTTCCATTTGCTGTGTCCCAGCCGTTCGGCTATCTTGATATACTGACTTTCCTTAAGCTGCAGAACCTCAGCTCTGATGACCCTGGCCAGAGACGTCCAGTGGGTAACAGCCACCCCGATGATAACACCCTTCAGCCCCTTTCCCAGCCCATAGGAAATCAGAATCAGCAATAGGATATGGGGAATGCCCATAATTAAATCGATGAGCCAGGTGATACAGGCATCCACCTTCTTTCCGCCCACCGCCGCCAGAACCCCCAGCACAAATGCGATAATGGCGCTGATGATTGCTGCACAAAGGCCGATCAATATGCTCATGGACAAGCCATTTAGTGTTCTGGTCAGCATATCCCTGCCCAGCCAGTCAGTGCCAAAAAGATAAGGGATGCCGGGTTTCAGATTCTTTCTTGAAAAATCCGTAATCCTGGCACTTTCATAACAAAAACTTCCGACCAATGCAACCCCAGTTAAAAATCCAACTACAAGTACAAAGATTACAACCATTTTTTTCCTTTGATTCATCTGCTTCATGTCACCTTCCCCCGTTTTCTCATCCGTGGATCCACGGCTCCATAAAGCAGATTGGCAACATAATTTCCCATGAATACAATGGCCGCCGTAGCCAGGGTAATTCCCAACAACAAAGGGACATCGCTCCCCGTACCTGCGGCGACCGCCGCCTGACCCAATCCCGGATAGGAGAATACCTGCTCCACGAGAACGGAGCCGCCAATAATCTCACTGATGGAAGCAAACTGCAAGGTTATGGCAGGGATTATGATGTTCCGAAGTCCATGCCAAACCACGATAGCGCCAAGCTTCTCTCCCCGCGCTCTTGCGAATAGCACATAATCGCTTTCCATCACATCAATCATCTTTTCCCTGGTATGTAAGGCGATATTGGAAACACCCGTAATACTTAGAGTCATGGCCGGGAGAATTGCATGCTGCAACCTATCCGCGATTGTAACGCCAGAGGCCTCCATCCCTATGGGAACACTTAAACCGATGGGGAGAATCTTTAAATAGACCGCAAAGACTAATAGCAAAATCAGCGCCAGCCAAAACACAGGTGTACTGGCTATCAGAAGGCAATATCCCCGCACGAGTTTGTCAATCCATCCTCCCCTGTATACTCCGGATAAGACACCCAGAAAAAATCCCAAGGCCCCTGAAATCAGCCAGGCAATCAACATTAGTATCAGGGAATTCCCCAGTTTTACAGCAATCACCGAGGATACCGGTTGACGATACAGAAGAGACACTCCCATATCCCCCTGTAGAAAGTCTTTTGCCCAGTTTAAATAACGCTCTACCGGCGGTTCATGGACTCCCCAGTAGGATTCCATCTTTTCTTTCTGTTCCTGACTCATGGAGCCCAGCGCGGCCTGTCCCACATTGGCTTGTAGCGGGTCAATCGGTGAAATACTTACTAAGGCAAATGTTACAATGCTGACGGCAATCAGCAGTAACATCATCCGCATAAAGTTCTTAACGATATAAAACCCCCAATTTTTCAAGTTAGTTACCCCACTCCCATTGATCCACATTATTTACGATGGACCAGCCATGTCCATGTGGATGAATTTTCTGTTCCGCCACCTGAAGACCATCCTTTACAAAATACAGGTGATCCACATTACACAACCAGATCCATGGAATATCCCCATCCTGAACCACACCGGTTGTTCCATCCCACTGAGCCTTCTGCCAAAATCCATAGGAATCCTCCAGATTAGATGCCCGTAGAGCCTCATCCATATATTGGTCTACCTGTTCATTGGAATAAGGAGAATATTCCGCTTGCTGTCCGTCCTTGGTCGTGTGATAGATATTGTATAGCTCCATGGGTGTATGGGCACCCCATCCCCACATCAGGGCCTGTGACTGTGCCTTGTCATATGCCACATCCCAGCCTGCTCCCTCTGTGGTCACTTTAATCCCCAGTTCTTTCAACTGATTTGCAGTGTCCTCTGCCAAGGCCTGGCGGACGGAGTCCGAAGGATGAAACATGATGGTGAATTCCGCTTTTACTCCATCTTTTTCACGGATGCCATCGGAACCTTCTTTCCAGCCCCCATCCTCCAGAATCTGTTTCGCCTCATCAAGATTGTACTTCACTTCGGAATCCGGATTGTACCAGGGCAGCTTATCACAGACGCTGTATGCAGGAGTTCCGTAGCCATTTAATACGTTCTCAATCATCTCATCCCTGTCTATGCCAACATTAATAGCACGGCGGATTGCCAGATCCGAAGTCACATCATTGCCGATAGCAAGGCCATCCACTTCTTCTGCTTTAGATGCCGGAAGATTAAATCCTCGATTATCCACAGTGGCTACCTTAAAAAGGTCATAATCCGCCACATCCTGATCCGCATAGGATGCGGCTGTGTGAGCCACATCAACCTGTCCTGCTATGGCTGCTGCCAAAGCCGCATCTTCTTCCATAAACAGCACGGTCAGCTTCTTCATCTTGATTTCTCCCCCATAATAGTCAGGGTTTGCTTCGAAGATAATCTGCTGCCCCTTATCCCACTGCTTCATGATATAACGTCCTGACCCGATGGGATGCTGGCCATAGTTTTCATCATAAGCATGCTCAGGTACAATCCCCACCACCGCCATGGTGTATGGCCAGATCGCAAACGGGGTATTCATATGGAATTCCACGGTGGTATCGTCAACCACAACCGCTTCCTTCAACATGGTGAAGTCATTGACACTACTGTTATCCCGGCAATTATTATAGGTAAATGCCACATCATTTGCAGTGAGCTTTTCCCCATCCGTAAATTTCACATCATCCCGAATCTTTACAGTCCAGGTCAGACCGTCCTCACTGACACTATACTCCGTAGCCAGATCATTATCAATCTTCAAATCCGTGGTTGTGACCGTCAAAGTACTTTGAATCAAGGGCTCATGGACATGTTCTCCCGCTCCCCAACCGTAGGCAGGATCAAACCCTTCTGCCGGTTCCGAGGACGCCGGCATGGTTACAATAACCCCATCCTTCACTCCTGAAGACTCTGTACTCGAACCACTCTCTTGAGGCGAACTACTGCTTTTAGAAGAACCACTGACTTCTTTTTCGTTACCGCCACTGCCACAACCTCCCAAAATACCGGTTACCATTGCCCCCATCAAGAACAATGCAAGTAATTTCTTTCTCATGACCCCTTCCTCCTCACACCCATAATAAATGCTGTACCTGAGGTACGCTCTTGTTGCATACAGAATAGCATTCGGTTTCAACAGCCACAAGCCCCATATGGGGATATTTCTCTATAAAACTTTGATTCGGGTGTCAAAACCCCATGCTGGCTTCGCCAGAACCACTGCCCCGCGGGAATTGTATGACAATCGAGTAGGAGGGAGTGATTAACTCCCGTCCTCTCACACCACCGTGCGTCAGACTGTCTAACGAATAGGATAAATGTTATAATAGAGGTACAAATCTAGTATTGGAGGACCTAAGTTATGGCATATATTGTTGGTACAGACAGATATCAATCAAAAATGGTTACAACTTCTCTTGATGACTTAATTGCTGAAGATAATTCAGTACGTGTTATAGATGCATATGTTAATTCCCTCAAATTGAGTGAATTGGGATTTGTTGAATATAGTGGCTCAAACAGAGGACAGGCACCATACCGCAGATCGGATTTACTAAAACTCCATATCTATGGATATCTAAATAAAGTAAGGTCAAGCAGAACATTGGAAATAGAAGCAAAGCGTAATCTTGAACTTATGTGGCTTATCAACTCAATAACTCCAGATCATGGTACCATTGCTGGATTTGTCCAAAAGAATAAGTCCGCTTTCCATAAAGTGTTACGAAATCTAACCCTTATACTCAAAGGCTGGGGTCTGATTGATGGTCAATTAATAGCCATTGACGGAACAAAGATTCGTGCTCAAAATAGCAAACATAATTGTATTACTCAAAGTGGATTGGATAAAAAGATTGAATACGCAGATACACAGATTAACACATATCTTATGGCTATAGAAAAAAGCGATGCAGAGAATGAAGATTTCAAAGAAAAACTTCAAAAATATCAGGAGTTAAAAAAGCAGTACGATGCACAAAAAAGCGAGTTAAAAAGCGAAGGCTTGGAACAGAAAAGTTTAATTGATACAGATTCGCGCAGGATGAAGAATAATGGAACCTTAGACATTTGTTATAACGTGCAGACAGTTGTTGATTCCAAAAACCATTTTGTTGTTGATGCCGTTACAACAAATGACATTAATGATCAAAGCCAATTATATAGCATGGCAAAAAATGCATCTGAATTGCTTGAGATAGATAACACGACAGTAATAGCGGATACAGGCTATTATAATGCAACAGATATCAAAAATTGCATTGATGATAGTATGACTGTTTATATCAAGAAAGCTAAAGCAAACAACAAAACAAAATACAATGAATTTCGTAAAGAAAAATTTGCGTATAAAGTAGATACAGATGTATATATTTGCCCAGCAGGTAAAGAAATGTCCTTCTTCGAAAACACATCAAAAAACGGAATGAAATATCGAAAGTATAAGTGTCAAGAATGTAGTGTTTGTAAATATAAAAATTCATGTACAACATCAGCTAGCGGGCGTACGATACAACGTTGGGAGCATGAAGATATTTTAGAATCAGTACATGTAGAGACTTTGAATAACAATGAAATTTATAAAAAAAGAAGATGTATTGTTGAACATCCTTTTGGAACCATAAAACGCTCGCTAGGGTATAGTTACTTTTTGAGGCGACAAAAGGAGAATGTAGATGCCGAAACAGCGTCCATGTTTCTCGCTTATAATCTTAAGCGATTATTTACTATGTTCTCAACCAAGGAACTTTTAAAAATGATTAGATAGTAATAAGAATAGTAACTAAATTATAGTGCTTCAAGAGCAATATATGAAAAGAAGTAAATAACGGAGAATAAAAACACCGTGTATTCAGACTAAAATCCAAACCGTTAGACAGTCTGGCGCACGGTGGTGTGAGAGGACGGGAGTTAATCACTCCCTCCTACTCGATATGCTATATTAGCATGTGTGCGGCGATTATTCAGTTTCCGGAATTCAAGACGGAGCCAATCTTCTTTTCTATTATTTATTTCCCATCTCTCTGGATTTTTGTGTACAGGTTCTCACAGCGGATATAACGGCATCTCTCATACCCTTATTTTCCAGTTCGCATACGGCGGCAATTGTGGTACCGCCTGGTGAACATACCATGTCTTTTAAGTAGCCTGGATGCTGCTTGGTCTCCAGCACCATCTTAGCGGATCCCAGAACTGCCTGAGCGGAAAACTCATAAGCCTGAGCTCTTGGCATACCTTCTGCAACTGCTGCATCTGCCATAGCCTCGATAAACATATACACATAGGCGGGAGATGAGCCGCTGATTCCGGTAACCACATCCATCAGATATTCTGGAACAATCTGAGCTTTACCGATGCTGTTGAAGATTGCCAGGACATCCTGAAGTTCGTCTTTTGCCAGAAACTTGTTAGGGCTGATTGCTGCCATTCCTTCACCCACAAGAGCCGGGGTGTTAGGCATTACTTTTGCCAGCTTAATGTCTTTTTCAAAAAGTGTTTCGATGGTATGGATGGACTGTCCGGCAGCGATTGCTACGATGATGGTGTCAGCCTTTACGCTTTCCCTGATTTCCTTGATGACGATCGGGTAAATGTTAGGTTTTACAGATAGGAATAATATATCTGAATTAGCGGCCACCTGATGATTGTCGGTCGTGGTGTTGATCCCGAACTTTTCTTTCAGTCCCTCAAGGGCAGTCTGTGAAATATCCGCTGCCGTGATGTTCGCAGGGGCAACCAAGTCAGAGGAGATTACACCTCCGATGATTGCACCGCCCATATTACCGCTTCCAATAAATCCAATTGTTTTGTTCATGAAATACCTCCTTTGAAACTTGTTATAATTTTAACAAATATGTGGAATTTTGTTCTTACTAAGAGTATATACGGATTCTTGCATAAAATAAATAGGAGGTTTATAATATAAAAAGTAGGTTATTTTAAGGTGGTGGAAAAATGTTTGAACAGGCCAGAGCTCATCTCGATGGAGTATTTGATTTCTTGGATACACTCGACTGCTATATCGGCAATCAATCCTGGATGGAGTTGGAAATTAAAGATTTTGCAGAAAATGACCAGCGGCAGATTGCCGCATTGGTAAGCCAGAATATTTCAGAAAAATTAACGTATAGGGCACCATTTATCCGTATCATCTATGTACTCAGTGGTGCCTTGGAACTACAAATTGATAATAAGACACTACATTATTCTGCCGGCTGTCTCATCATGGCCAATGAGTGGACCAAGGTGGAGTACAGGCAGTATAGCCCCGATGAACAAAAGGCCGAAGCCGAGGTTGTCAGCTTTCTGTTTAAAAAAGAATATTTTACGGAGAATGTATTAAATCAACTGGTGGAAGACTCTCTGATGTACCGTTTTTTTGTGGAAAATGTGAAGAGCTCTACGAAGAAAAGTAACTTCTTCGTGTTTGAATTTGAACCCAATCAAGATATTCACTTCTATGCCATGCTGTTGTTGAAACAGGTGGTTAAGATGAGGTACAAGGATAATAAGATCACAAAAAGTGCGTTTAATCTACTGGTTAGCGAGATTGGAAGCCTTTCCGAAGAATATTTGAAATTAAAGGATTCGACTCTTTCTTCCAGTATATTAATCCATCAGATTATCTCCGATATCGAAGAAGGTTATCAGGATACGAGCTTAAAGGATCTGGCGGACAAGTATTATTTTCACCCCAATTATCTGTCCAGTTTTATTAAGGAAGAGACGGGTAAGACTTTTTCAGAGCTGATGATAGAGTGCAGGCTCAAAAGTGCCTGTATGTATTTGAAGCAGACCAAATTGTCCGTGCAGGAAATCATAGAAGAAATCGGCTATACGGATAAGAGTTATTTCTATACGATATTTAAGAAAGAATTTGGAATCACTCCCAGGGAGTATCGCAGGCGATATAAATCATAACTACTTATTAAAAACTAAGATAGATTTTGGAGGGAGGCTAGCCTTCAAGGCGGCAATCTGTTACAATATTTTATGGCGTAAGACGAAATACCATAACATAAATGAAAAGGAAAACGCATATGAAGGACTTACTAAAGTATCTTAAAGGTTACACGAAGGAAAGTATCATAGCACCATTGTTTAAGATGCTGGAAGCTTGCTTTGAGTTGTTTGTGCCTATTGTTACGGCACGGGTTATCGACATCGGTATCAAGAACAGCGATAATCCATATATATGGAAACAATGTGCGCTGCTGGTTGCCCTGGGTATCATCGGATTGATATGCTCCTTGATTGCCCAGTATTATGCGGCCAAGGCGGCTTTTGGTTTCGGCACTAATTTAAGAGCCGATTTGTATCGGCATATCAACAAACTATCATACACGGAGTTGGATACGGTTGGAACACCTACACTGGTAACCAGAATAACCAGCGATGTCAATCAGGTTCAAACAGGTGTGAACCTATTTCTGAGATTGTTTCTAAGATCTCCTTTCATCGTAGTCGGTGCTGTAGTTATGGCATTGTCCATCAGTATTAAGATGACTGCCATCTTTCTGGTTGCCGTCCCCTTGATTTCTCTGGCCATCTTTTTAATCGTCAAACTTACCATTCCAATCTATAAAAAGGTTCAGAATACCCTGGACCGGGTGGTGCTGCTGACTAGAGAGAATTACGTTGGAGCCCGGGTGGTGCGGGCATTTTCCAGACAGGAAGATGAGAAGGAAGCATTTGCCCAGACCAATAAGGTGTTGAAAGGGAAACAGATCAAGGCAGGACGGATTTCGGCGTTGATGAATCCCATCACCTATGTCATGGTGAATCTGGCCATCATAGCCATACTGCTGGCTGGAGGCCGTCAGGTGGATGCAGGAAATCTGACCCAGGGTGAAGTTATCGCCCTGATTAATTATATGAATCAAATTCTGTTGGCATTGATTGTACTGGCCAATCTTGTGATCACTGTGACCAGGGCATGGGCCAGCGCCATAAGGGTCAATGAAGTATTTGCCCAGAAGTCCAGCATGAGTGCACCGGATCTGGGTGTTATGGAACAGGAGGAGGTCAGGGAAGCGGTGGTATTCGACCACGTTGTGTTCTCTTATGCGAATGCCCAGGCACCATCACTTTCGGATATCAGTTTCCGGGCTTTAAAGGGACAGACAATCGGTATTATCGGAGGTACCGGATCTGGTAAATCCACACTGGTGAACCTGATTCCCAGGTTTTATGATGCGGTGGAAGGCAAGGTTTTGATCAACGGTATTCCGGTTCAGGATTATTCCTTTCCTGGGCTGAGGGGAAAGATTGGAATCGTCCCTCAGAAATCAGTGTTATTTAATGGAACGATTGGCGAGAATATGCGTTGGGGAAAAGCAGATGCCACGGATGAGGAAATCTGGAAGGCCCTCTCCATCGCACAAGCCAAAGATTTTGTGGAGAAAAAGCATTATGGATTAGATGAGCACGTGACCACCGGAGGCAGGAACTTTTCGGGAGGCCAACGTCAGAGGCTTTGCATCGCCAGGGCACTTGTGAGCGCTCCGGAGATTCTGATATTGGATGACAGTGCTTCGGCATTGGATTTTGCGACAGATGCCGCTTTGCGTAAAGCGATAAAAGAGGAGACAAAAGGCATGACAACATTTATCGTATCACAGAGAGCTGCCACCGTTCAAGGCGCCGACCAGATCCTGGTGCTGGATGAAGGAATGCTGGCTGGAATCGGCACTCATCAGGAGTTGATTAAAAGCTGTGAGGTTTATAGGGAAATCTGCCAATCTCAGTTCTCCAAAGAGGAGGTGGCAGGATTATGAAAAAGTTAGAGAAAAACAAAGGGACGCTATTGAAAGTACTTCAATTGATAAAACCCTATGGTTCTTATATTATTCTTAGTCTATTCCTGGCATTGGTGACTGTGGCGGCCACCTTATACACTCCAATTCTGATCGGTAACGGTGTGGATATGATTGTAGGGCCGGGGCAGGTGAATTATGCCGGGTTGATGTCTATGATTGTAACCTTTCTGGTCATCATAGGGATTACGGCAATTTCCCAATGGCTCATGAGTCTTGTGACGAACCATATCACCTATCAGGTCATACAAGACATCAGGGTGCGTGCTTTCAATCATCTGGAAGTTCTGCCAATCCGATATATTGACGGACATCAGCCGGGGGATGCGATCAGTCGTATCACCACCGATGTGGAACAGTTTTCGGATGGACTTTTGATGGGCTTCACCCAATTGTTTACCGGTGTGTTGACTATTGTGGGAACCTTGGGCTTTATGTTGATGATACATCCGGGAATCACCATACTTGTGGTATGTATCACACCATTATCCTTTTTTGTAGCGGGATTTATTGCGAAGAGGACATATTCCATGTTCCGGGTTCAGTCCGAGGCCAGAGGAGATATGACCTCTTTGGTGGAAGAACTGGTGGGCAACCAACAGGTGGTCAAGGCATATTCCTATGAGGATAGAGCGGAAGAACGTTTTGGGATAATCAATGAGCGGCTGAGGGTCAGTGGCATCAAGGCCGTATTCGCCTCCTCCATCTCCAACCCCGGCACACGGTTTGTCAATGGGCTGGTGTATACCGGAGTCTGCATCTATGGTGCATTTCTGGCTATCTCAGGGGGAATCAGCGTTGGACAGCTCTCCAGCTTTATGACCTATGCCAATCAGTACACGAAGCCATTTAACGAGATTTCGGGAGTGATAACAGAACTACAGAATGCCCTTGCCTGTGCGAGACGTATCTTTGACTTCATCGAGGAAGAGCCTATTAAGCCAGATGACGAAGATGCGGTGGTCATGGGATTGGGAAGGGGCAGTGTGGAGTTTCGCGGTGTGGACTTCTCCTACACGGCCGATACACCATTTATCCAGAATTTGAACCTGGTGGCTAAACCGGGGCAGAGAATTGCAATCGTAGGACCCACAGGCTGTGGTAAGACTACATTAATTAATTTGCTGATGCGGTTCTACGATATTAATGGAGGCCAATTGTTGGTGGACGGCCATGAGATAGACAATATCACCAGGGATTCCCTGAGGGCTAATTTTGGTATGGTACTGCAGGACACCTGGCTGAAGGCAGGCACCATAGCAGAGAATATCGCCTATGGGAAACCAGATGCTTCCAGAGAAGAGATAGAGGAGGCGGCAAAAAAGGCACATGCACACAAGTTTATCTCGCGAATGCCCCAAAAGTATGATACAGTCATATCAGAAGATGGAGGAAACATCTCCCAGGGACAGAAACAGTTACTGTGTATCGCCAGGGTCATGTTGATGAAGCCGCCGATTTTAATCTTGGATGAGGCCACGTCTTCTATCGATACCAGAACTGAAATCAGGGTACAGAAGGCATTCCAGAGGCTGATGGAAGGCAGAACCAGTTTCGTGGTGGCACATCGCTTGTCCACCATTAAAGAGGCGGATGTTATTCTGGTGATGAAGGATGGTAAAATCATAGAAACAGGAAAGCATGAGGAATTGCTGGCCCGGGGCGGGTTCTATGCGAATCTATATCAGAGTCAGTTTGCAAAGAGTTGATTAGAATACAGGAGCATACAAGATTCAGGAAGTGTCTGAATCATGCCAGAGAGGAAAAGTGGGGATGAAAAATGAAAAGGTGAGTTACAGCGTACGGATTATCGTATCTTTATATCTGCTTTATACAGCCTATTCGCTAATGAAGAATGTGATAGGAGGAGGCAGTGAAAATCCGGTGTTATTTACCATTGCCAGCGTGATATTTGGTGTATTTGCAGTCGTTTTTATCATATCGGGGGTCAAGGGAATCATGCGTTTGAACCAGGAATCGCAGGTGGAAGAATCCCAGGAAGAAGAGACCGAAGAGGAAGAAGAGCTTTAATTTAGGGGAAAGGCTAAATCCTCTAAATATAAAGAGATTGTATGAGATAAAGATATTTGTCATTTGATTGGTAACAATAATGACAAATATCTTTTTTTGTATCAAGGGTCAAAAGGTCATGCATTTCATGCTTGCATGAAAAAGCATGAGTTTGGGAAAGAGACATCATATGTGGCTTGTGGTAAGGTTTCAATGTGGGAAAAAATATGCTATAATGTACCAGATGCCGGTAAATCTTGGAGAATTTGAGAATATTTCAAAGGAGGTGGGAAATAATGATTAGTCGAAGTAGTAGGAACAGGTACGGAAGTTCAATCAGTGCCGAGGCTTTAGATTATCCGTGTTTTAGCGGTTATTTCTTGCCTTTGGTAGAATAATAGATACACCGGGCCTGTTCATACATAACTACTTTTATTTAAAACGTGTATGAAAGGGTGAGAATAATGTTGTTAAAGAAGAAAAAAGTAATTGTACAAAGAAATAATGAATGTGAAGCCGTACTGCGCCGGTTTGCATTTGATGAAGAAAATGACTTGTTTACCGCGTTGAATTCTGGAAAGCAGGGAATATCAAAGGAAGAGGCGGAGGAAAAACTAGAAGAGAACGGTAAGAATGTCATAGTCACTGCCTCTGAAAAAAGTATGCTGGGACGGCTTTTTGAAGCCTTAATCAATCCATTTAACATCGTCCTCTTTCTGGTGGCGGTGGTGACCTTTTTCACAGATGTGGTTCTGGCTGATACCAGGGATTATGCCACGTCTTTGATTATTTTGGTGCTGATTCTGGCCTCCAGTGCTATTTCCTTTTTTCAAGGTGAGCGTTCAAACTCGGCGGCTGCCAGACTCTCTAAGATGATCAGCAATAAGGCTGATGTCTGGAGGGATGGCGTATTAACAGAGATCCCCATGGACGAAGTGGTGCCGGGAGATGTTGTAAAACTTTCGGCCGGGGATATGATTCCGGGGGATGTGCGTTTTCTTAGTGCGAAGGATGCCTTTGTGGCTCAGGCAGCACTTACCGGGGAGTCCGCTCCTGTGGAGAAATTCAGTCAGATTGCGGAGGATGAAAAAGCGGCCTTGACGGATCTTCCAAATGTGGGATTTATGGGAACAAACATGGTCAGCGGAAGTGCCACGGCGGTTATTCTGACCACCGGAAATCAAACTTATTTTGGTAGTATGGCCGAGTCCTTAAGCGGCAGCAGATCTAAGAACAGTTTTGAACGTGGAGTTGATTCTGTCAGTAGTCTGCTCATACGCTTTATGTTGGTGATGGTGCCGATTATCTTCCTTATCAATGGGATTACCAAAGGAGACTGGGCGAAGTCTCTGTTGTTTGCGGTAACGATGGCCGTGGGTCTGATTCCGGAGATGCTGCCGATGATCATGACTTCCACATTGGCCAAGGGTGCCGTGACCATGTCCAAGCATAAGGTGATCGTAAAGAATCTCAGTGCGATACAGACGTTTGGTGAGATGGACATACTTTGCACGGACAAAACAGGTACATTGACAGAGGATAAGATTGTCCTTGAAAAATATATAGATGTCCATGGAAATGACGATAAGAGAGTCCTTCGTCATGCATATCTTAATAGTTATTTTCAGACAGGACTCAAGAATCTCATTGATTTTGCGATTATCAACAGGGCCCAGGAGCAAGGGCTGGAACAGAATCTGTCCAATTATGAACGTGTGGATGAAATCCCCTTTGATTTCACCCGCAGGCGAATGAGCGTGGTTCTTTCCGATAAAACAGGGAAATCCCAGCTTATAACCAAGGGAGCGGTGGAAGAGATTCTGGCCATCTGCAGCTATGTGGAATTCAACGGAGAGATTCTGCCTCTTAAGGGAGAACTGTTGGACGAAGCCATGAGAATATACAGACAGCATAATCAGGAAGGATTACGGATTCTTGCGGTTGCTCAGAAGAATGAGATTGGAGGAATCGAAACCTTTTCGGTGGAAAATGAAAAGGATATGGTACTCATTGGCTTTGTAGGGTTCCTGGATCCGCCCAAGGAAAGTGCCCATATAGCCATCGAAGCCCTGAAAGAGCACGGAGTCCGCACGGTGGTGCTGACCGGGGACAGCGAGGGCGTGGCCGTGAAGGTATGTAATAAAGTAGGGATTTCAACGGACAGGGTTTTGACAGGACAGGATGTGGAGGCCATGGACGATGAGACCTTGAAGGATGCAATCAAAACCTGTAATCTGTTCGCAAAACTTTCACCGGGGCAGAAACAAAGGTTGGTGGAGGCTTTTCAGAATACAGGACATACCGTAGGGTACATGGGAGATGGAATTAATGATGCACCGGCCTTAAGACAGGCTGATGTTGGAATCTCCGTGGACAGTGGGGTGGATATCGCCAAAGAAACGGCGGACATCATCCTGCTGAAAAAGGATCTGATGGTATTGGAGGAAGGTGTGATTGAAGGACGAAGGACCTTCGGAAACATCATGAAATATATTAAGATGGCAGCCAGTGGAAACTTTGGAAATATGATATCTGTCATGGTGGCCAGCATCTTTCTACCATTTTTGCCCTTGCTGCCGGTTCACATCCTCACCCAGAATCTACTCTGTGATTTCGCTCAGATTGGAATCCCATTTGACACCGTGGACAAGGAATATCTGGAGAAACCACGTCGCTGGGAAACGAAGAGTATCAAGTGGTTTATGGTAATTATGGGACCCTTGAGTTCCATCTTCGATATTGCCTGCTTTGTGGTTCTTTGGTGGGTTGTGAAGGCCAATACCGCCGAACTGGCACCATTATTCCAGGCAGGGTGGTTTATCTTTGGAACCTTGTCACAGATATTAGTGGTTCATATGATTCGGACACGTAAGATTCCATTTATTCAGAGCAGGGCTTCCTTCCCGTTGATTTTATCAACGATCATCATAGGCGTGATCGCCCTGATCTTTGTGTTCACACCGTTTACAATCGGTCTGGATTTCGCAATCCTTCCGATGTCTTATATGCCGTGGCTGGCACTGTTGTTAGTGTCATACTGTGTGGTCACCCAGTTGTTTAAGTCGGTCTACGTACGCTGGTTTAAGGAGTGGCTGTAAGCCAGATATAAAAAAGCTGTAGTACTAAAATCATCACGCAGCAATTCCAACAATGAACTGTTGAAATTGCTGTGTGATGATCTTGGACTACAGCTTTTTTTTGCCGCCCATGGCTATCCAGCTGAATAAGAGGGTCAGCATAATTCCTATGAATGCGCCCACACTGTCGATGCAGACATCTTTGATGGAGGGACCCCGTCCTCCCACGAAGGATTGGTGGTATTCATCTCCTGCAGCGAAGAGAACGCAGGCGGCACCGGCAACAACAATCAGAAGAAATCCCCGGAGCCCATAGACATAGAGGGGAAGTGCAATGGTGATGGCAAGAATACAATACTCTGTCATATGACCAGCTTTTCGCACATAATAATGGTATTCTTTCACCTTTGCCTCCTGCTCTGCCTCGGTCCATCCCTCATCCATGACCTTATCCACGATGGTGACCACGGTTTTGGTAACCTTCAGACTGAGTGCTGAGGATTGGGTGCCGGTTTGAGAGGAGAATGAGAAGATGAGATACATCATACAGAGTGCAGGCAAAAAGGATAAGGGTCTGCACAATCTGATTAAAAATCGTTTCATAGGATATTTAGCTCCTTTATGTGAATAAGACTATTGACAAATAAATTATGAGTTTTACAGTAACATGTTTTCTATAAAATGTCCAGCAGGGTTATAGGGGGACCAATAGAAGTATTGCGTTTTCAGAACGGGTCTAGTATACTGAAAAAGAATAATCCTGTCATGGGAAATGTAAGTTTTATTTGTCCTGGATGACAGGAAGTGGAATGTAGAAGATAGATTATATTAGCTCGGAAAGGCGGTAGATAGTATGAGTTATGCGGATCAGATATTTATAAATATGTGTCAGGATATCATTGATAACGGAGTCAGCACAGAAGGTGAAAAGGTGCGTCCGAAGTGGGAGGACGGCACTTCTGCCTATACCTTAAAAAGATTTGGTGTCGTGAACAGGTATGATTTATCTAAGGAGTTTCCAGCCATCACATTGAGAAGGACTGCGCTGAAAAGTGCCATGGATGAGATTTTATGGATTTGGCAGAAAAAGTCCAATGACATTCATGACCTTAAATCTCATATCTGGGATGAATGGGCCGATGAGAATGGTTCCATAGGAAAGGCCTATGGCTATCAGCTGGGGGTGAAGCACCAGTATAAAGAGGGGATGATGGATCAGGTAGACCGGGTTCTTTTTGATTTGAAGAATAACCCCTACAGCCGTAGAATTATGACAAATATTTATGTGCATCAGGATCTGCATGAGATGGCGCTATATCCTTGTGCCTATTCCATGACATTTAATGTTACGAAGGAAAAGGATAGTGATAAACTGACGTTAAATGCGGTGTTGAATCAGAGATCCAATGACGTGCTGGCCGCCAACAACTGGAATGTGAGTCAGTATGCATTGCTTCTGATGATGTTTGCCCAGGTATGCGATATGAAGGCAGGAGAGCTGCTTCATGTGATTGCGGATGCCCATATCTATGACAGGCATATCCCCATCATTCAGGAACTGATCTCCAGACCGGCCTTTGATGCCCCGGTTGTAAAGCTGAATCCGGAAGTGAAGGATTTCTATGCATTTACCACTGATGATCTGATTGTGGAGGATTACGTTACGGGCCCGCAGATAAAGAATATTCCGATAGCAATTTAAGATAATTACAGAAAAGAGGATTAAGAGATGAAGGCGATTGTTGCGGTTGACAAAAACTGGGGAATTGGATATGAGAACAAGCTGCTTACCAGCATTCCTTCGGATATGAAGTTTTTCAGAGAGACAACCATGGGGCATGTGGTGGTGATGGGGAGAAAGACATTGGAAAGCTTCCCCAATGGCCTGCCTCTGGCGAAAAGAACGAATATTGTTCTGACCAGAGATCCCAATTACCAGGTGAAAGGCGCGGTTGTGGTACATTCCCAAGAAGAGCTTCTGGAGGAACTGAAGAAGTATGAGGGAGAGGAAATCTTCGCCATTGGGGGAGGAAGTGTTTATGAGAGCATGCTTCCCTACTGCAAGACGATTTTTGTTACGAAGATCGAATATGCATATCAGGCGGATACCTATTTTCCTAATCTGGACAAGCTTCCCGAGTGGGAGATGACAGAAGAGGGAGAAGAGCAGACCTGCTTTGATATTGAGTTCAGATTCACGAAATACGAGAGAAAATCTTAAGGATTTCATAAGAGTCCTTTTAGAAAATATTCAACCTCGGATGTTATAATATGGACTAAGAAGAAAGGATAACCGGACCTTTGTTCCGGCTATCTTTTTTTGTGCTATGAAATAGTGAAATAGGAGGAAGAGCATGAAGCGATTTTTGAGGAAGATGAATCGAGGGCTGATTTTGGCCGCACTGATTCTTGTGGGAGTTGTTATTTTCGTGACTGTGGATAATGCCAGGTTTAAGCGCTCCAAACCAGTGATTCAAAAGCAGGTTGAAGCGTATCTGGAAGAAGTGAAACGGGTGAATTTGGAGCCTGCCGAAGAGAAGGTGGATCAGGCTAAGGAGTTGTTGGAGCAGTATTGGTGTGACGGTAGCAATGGCATGAATATGAGTTATAGTCAAATGTCCAAGGAAGATGGAATTGCCTATCTGAAACGAGTGAAGGAACAAGGCGGAGATCGAAACCAGGTACTGGATTATATAGATATGATTCGTTCCGTGGACATTGTAAAGAATGGGCCGGGATGCGCCAAGGCCGTGGTTTTCTATGAGGCAAGCATCGGTTTTGAAAAGGAGCAAGGTGATGGAGGCTATCCTATCTATGGACTTCAAGGCGATGGATATTATTCATCGGAAGCTAAGAAGGAGGATGATAAGCATATAAATGTCTCATATTCATTGAGCTTTCTGCTTTATGAGAAAGATGGGCAGTGGAAAATAAGCAGTGCAGATTATAATGAAGCGGATGAGCAGATGTAGCAGAAAGGGGCAATGAATATGAAGACAGCGATTAAGCTGGAGGGTGTCAGCAAGCAGTTTGGCAAGCGAACCGTAGTGGATAATCTGAGCTTAGAGACACATACGGGTGAGGTTTTCGGATTTCTTGGGCCAAATGGAGCCGGGAAGACCACAACCATTAAGATGATGGTTGGAATGATTAATATAGATGAAGGGAATATCAGCATCTACGGAGCTGATGTCCGTAAGGAATTTGAAAAAGCCATGTCCCGGGTAGGGGCCATTGTGGAGAACCCGGAAATGTATAAATATATGACCGGGCTGCAGAATCTGCAGCAGTATGCAAGGATGCGAAAAGGTGTTACCAGGGAACGTATTCAGGAAGTTGTGGAGCTGGTTGGGCTTTCCAACAGGATTCAGGAGAAGGTATCCAAATATTCGCTGGGGATGCGGCAGCGGCTGGGAGTTGCCCAGGCTTTGCTTCACCATCCCAAGGTATTGATTCTGGATGAGCCTACCAATGGACTGGATCCGGCCGGAATCCGTCAATTGAGGGATATACTGAAGAACCTGGCCCATAAAGAGAATATCTGCGTGCTGGTTTCCAGCCATCTGATGAGCGAAATGCAGCTGATGTGTGATCGGGTTGGCATCATAGATCAGGGAAAGCTGATTCAGGTGACATCGGTGGAAGAATTGGTATATCAGACCGGGAAAGAGGATAGTACTTACCGCTACCATGTGGACGATGCCGTGGGAGCAGGAGAGGTGATACAAAAGTATGAGCAGTGCGGGGTAACGGTACTAGATGAGGAACATCTGGAGGTGGAAGTCGGCGGTGACAAACGGAATCAGGTTCTGGCAGAGGTGAATCGTAGGTTGATAGATCGGGGAATCTGCCTGTATACTGCCGCGCCTGTGGAGACCCAGAGGCTGGAGGATGCATTTATAGAACTGACAAAGGGGGAAGTGCAGATTGTTTAGGTTAATCAAGAATGAATTAGTGAAAGTCTTTTCAAAAATCAGCACCTATCTGATGCTGGGTATTATCTTAATCTTTGTCGTGGGCATGTCATTGCTGATGAAGAAAAGCTATCAATATAGTGGTCATCAATATATCTACGACAGGGAGAATATCCAGTATGAAATCGAATATCTGGAAAGCAGCAAACCTCAGGGATACGAGCTGGAGCTAAATCGATTCAAGTATATGAAAGACAGTGGAAAGGAATGGCGAACTGACAGCTGGCAGTTAGATGCCCTTGAGGAAGCCTTTTTGACCTGGCAGTCTCCGCTGGTATACGATGGGGATAAGTTGAGTGAGGAACAAAAGAAGCAATATCAGAGTAATTTTGACAAGGAGATGGCACCGGTTCTTCAGGATGATTGGAATGCTTATGCGACCCAGCAACTGAAGAAGATCGAGGAAGGCGCTGACTCTGATGGGGTAAAGGCGGCAAAAGGATATTACTATAACTATATGATAGAACAGAAAATCCAGCCCGACAGTGATGACTGGAGGGAAGCGGTTGCGAGGCGAGTTGCCGCCAACGGAACAGAATTGGAGGAGCTGAAGGAAAAAGAGGCGAAAGGCGACTATGTCTCTGAGGATAACAAGGAGCAGCTGCAGAATGCGCTGGCTTTAAGCGAGTACAGACTTGAGCATAATTTATCTACGTATATGGACGAGAATGGAAATACGGATAATGAGTTCTGGAATTCATTTAAAGAGGGCAGAGTCGTGCTCACCTTTGTCAGCGTGGTGTTGATCGTACTGGCCGGAGGATGTGTGGCTAACGAGTTTTCCACAGGTACTATAAAGTTTCTGTTGGTAAATCCGGTTAAGAGAGGCAAGATTATAATCAGTAAGTATCTGACCCTGATTCTGCTTTCCATCGCCTTGATTTTCTTCTTGTATGGATTTACAGCTCTTGTCGATTTGATAGTCCAGAAAACACCTGATCTGGGCATGCCTCTTTTGAAGGCTGCAGGCGGGGTGGTCAGCGTGGAAAGTCCCTGGATTTATCTATTAGGGCAATACCTCCTGGGCGGCGTGAACCTGTTGGCTATGACCACGATGGCCTTCATGATTTCTTCATTGCTGAGGAATTCTGCAGTGGCAATTGGAATCGGTGTAGCGGCACTGATGGGAGGCAATGTGCTTGTGATGATTCTGGCTCAGTTTGGCCAGGATTGGGGGCGCTATGTGCTCTTTGCCAATCTGGATCTGGGCGGCATTTCCCAAGGATATGGAATGTTCCCGAACCAGACATCGGCATTTGCCATTGGCACCATATTAGTCTATATGGTTATCTTTCTGGTAACCGCTTATGATGCATTTACCCGCAGTGAAGTGTAAATGAAGATATATTAGAAAAGGAGCAGCCGTTCAATTTGGAAGGCTGCTCCTTTTGAGGACGGTCCTAAAAAACCATGGCAATCTCCTTATAAACATGTTAAGATAGTAGAAAACAATCAAAGGGGAGAAGTAAATTGAAGGACCAGTCACAGGGAGAGAACAGTAAAGGCTTTTTTCAGCAGATCATCCGGTTTGGGTTTGTTGGTGGTACCGCTTTTTTGATTGATTATGGCATCATGATTCTGCTGACCGAGGTATTCGGAGTGGACTACTTGGTATCCAGCGGAATTTCATTTTGTATCTCTGTAATCTATAACTATATTATGAGTATCTTCTGGGTATTCAATGTGGACAAGGAAAAGAGCGGTGTTACGAATTTTGCTATTTTCCTGGTTCTGAGCATGATAGGACTTGGAATCAATCAGTTGATTATGTGGGTTGTGGTGGACAAGGTTGGCATTTCCTATATGATCAGTAAAATTGGGGCAACGGCAGTGGTTATGGTGTATAATTTCGTTACGAGGAAGATTTTTTTGGAAAAATAGATTGAATAGGACTATCGAAGATTCTGTAAAAACTCTTCGGTAGTTTTTGTTATTTTGTTAAATTCACAATAGGTAAAGAGAGGTGAGGTCATGGATATAAAGCAATTTTTAGATGTTCTGCATGTAGCTGAGCGCCTGAAGAACAATACGAGGCATTCCTGGACTTCCTCCGGGAGGCATGAAAGTGTGGCGGAACATAGCTGGAGGCTTTGCCTGATGGCTTACTTTATCAGGGATGAATTCCCTGAGGCGGATATGGATAAGGTGCTCAGGATGTGCCTTGTTCACGATATGGGAGAGGCATTTACCGGTGATATACCGGCCTTTGAGAAAACCTCTGAGGATGAACAGACGGAAAGTGACTGTATCGGTGAATGGTTACAGGGACTTTCGGAACCGTATCGGGGAGAGCTGAAGTCTTTGTTTGAAGAGATGGAGCGGCAGGAGTCCCTGGAATCCCGTGTCTATAAGGCGTTGGACAAGATGGAAGCCGTGATTCAGCATAATGAGGCCGATATAGAAACCTGGCTGCCACTAGAATATGATCTGCAGATGACCTATGGGAAGAGGGAGACGGATAGAACCGAATACACAAGGCGGCTAAAAGAAGAGATCGATCGTATGACCCAGGTTAAGATACAAAGTGAAGGAAAGGCAGAGTCTTAAAATATCGAGTGAAGGGGGGAGGAGAGATGGGAATTAAGTGTATTGCACTGGATATGGATGGAACTACCCTACATGGGGACAAATCCATCAGTCCTGCCAATAGAGCGGCGATTGAAGAAGCTGCAGCCAGTGGAATCCAGGTGATTGTAGCCAGTGGGAGAACCTGGTCCGCATTGCCCAAATCAGTGATGGAGATACCAGGAATCCGCTATGCAGTTACCTCCAATGGGGCAGCGGTCTATGATCGGGGCACGTGTATCCGCAGGGTTACCCTGGAACCAGATTCGGTAATAGAACTTTTAGAGAATACCAGGGAATATCGAATCGCCTATGAGGCATTTGTGGAAGGTGTGCCTTATGGACAGAAGGAATACATTGCGGATCCGGTTGCTTTCGGAGCCATGCCCTATGTGGTGGATTATATTCAAAGCACCCGGAAAGGCGTGGGTGATATTCGGGAATTCATTCAGAGGAATCGCAGTTGTCTGGATGGAATCGATTTGATTGTAGCGGATGAAGGCATTCGAAAGAAGTTTTTTGAGCTTATTCCCACTGTGTGCGATAATGTGTATGTGACCTCTTCGGTGCGAAATCGGGTGGAGGTAGCACATGTGGAGGCTGGAAAGCACTCGGGGTTAGGATTTTTATTGAAAATGCTCAAGATATCTTCGGAGGAGACGGCCGCTTTTGGAGATGCGGATAATGATGTGGAGATGTTGTCCTTTGTCAAATATGGGGTAGCGATGGAAAATGGAAGCCGGCGTTGCAAGGAAGCAGCAGCCTATCAAACAAAATCCAATGAAGAAGACGGGGTGGCAGCAGGTATTCGATATCTGATGGGGTTAACAGATCAATCAGATATGTAATTTGGGGAGGAGAAGATGGACGGAAGGTTTGTACCAAAAGCAGTGGTTTTTGATATGGATGGTTTGATGTTCGACAGTGAGAGAGAAGTTCAATATGCATGGGATGTCACCGGGCAGGAGATGGGATATGGGAAGCTGGGGCATAATATATACCATACTCTGGGACTGAATAAGGATTGCAGAGTGGCTTATTTTAAGGAGCATTACGGTCAGGATTTTCCCTATGAGGTATTTCAGGAACGCTACCGGGAAGTGATACCTGAGTATATCAGGAGACATGGCAGTTCTGCCAAACCTGGTCTGTATGAATTGTTGGACTCCCTGAAGAAACTGGGGATTCCCATGGCTGTGGCTACTTCCTCCAGTCCCAACCATGCCTTCATGTATCTGGAAAATGGTCGGGCCATGGAATATTTTCAGGTAATCATCACGGGAGATATGGTAACGATGGCTAAACCGGATCCCCAGATCTATCGGTTGGCCTGTGAGCGGTTGGCCGTTGCTCCGGAACAGGCTCTGGCTCTTGAAGATTCCTATAATGGACTGCGTTCAGCCCATCGGGCCGGGATGAAAGCCATTATGGTGCCCGATCTTCTGACGGATTCCACCCCGGTGGATGATATCATATATGCCAAAGTACCAAGCCTGTTGGAAGTAAAAGAGATGTTTGGCTGGTGAGTTTTAGGGCTATGGAGTCCTAAAATAATAACTGCCGGGTGATGACTGTATCATCCCCGGCAGTATAGTATTGAAAAAGGGTAAAAGTATGTTATGGCTTAATGGAGCGATACCAGTAACCAGATCGGCCATTATAGGGGCCTTCCTTCAGACGTCCGGGCTTGAAATGGCTGAACCCATACATGGAGGCCATGTATTGTTCGTTTGCATTGTAAACCCCAGGTACCCCCAGGATATAGCCTCCGGAAGTGCGTCCAATCAGCAGGTGGCGATAATTCTGGAAACCATGATGGATAAATTGATTGCATCCAATGGGTAAACCTCTTCGGCGAAGGTCGGAAAAGTCCCGGATGGTAACCCGGACGCATTCGCCAAATTCATCATCATCAAAGGGTTGGATGGAAGGATACTGCTGTCTGATAGCACCCCAGGCACTGATCTGTGTGCGGGGTTCTTGGACAGCAGAACCCATACTTTGTTGTGAGATTCCGGAGTTTGGGCTCCGATTATCCCATCTTTTAGGCTGCACGGACTGCCTCCGCCTCGTATGAACTTCCCCGGCTCCCCAACTGGGCAGATCCCCGGGATCCAGGGCGATATCAGGTGGTGTCGGCTGCCGGGGCGGTGGCTGATTCTCAGTCGGGGCACCAGAGGGAGGGACCTCTTCCGGATGATCGAAACCGGAGCGGACAGGAGGGATTGAAGGAGCAGGCGGGGTGACCAGTTCCTGCTCAGGAACCTCGTTGGTGGATTCGTCAGCCGGGAAATCATCAGTGGGTTCAGAGTCTTCAGGGGTTACAGAAGCGTCAGCTATATCGGCAGCATCGGCGGTTACAGAAGCATCAGTTGCTTCGGCAGTATCAACTATTACAGAAGCGTCAGCTGTTTCAGAAGCATCAGCGGCTTCAGAAAGTTTATCCTCTCTGAATTCCGAGTTGCCATGAAGCTCTTCTTCCAAGGCTGCAGAATCGGTTTGAGTCAAACTTTCAGCTTCAGTCAATTCAGGAGATATGGCATCGGCAGGTTCGAAAGTTTCTGGTGCA
>DVNN01000023.1 GCA_018714325.1 Candidatus Pelethocola excrementipullorum | reverse complement strand
GGACCCGCAAAACATGAGAAAGTAGCCCGAGCAGGGCGGATTTCGAATTATGGGGGCAAAATACCTTTTGTCCCACAATAAAAGCATATCCTGTTTGTGTGGTCAGAAGAGACGATTATAGGCAGCGTTGGCAGGAAGAGCTGAGAAAGGGGAGGAACGGTATGATTTTGTTAAACAATCCGATTATATGGCTAATAATACTTATTGTCCTGCTGGTAGTTGAAGTCATGACCCTGGGATTGTCTTCAATCTGGTTTGCAGGTGGTGCACTGATTGCTTTCCTGGCGGCATTGCTGGGTGCGGATCTTTACATACAGATAATTTTATTCCTTGCGGTATCCATTTTACTTCTGATATTCACAAGGCCAATAGCGGTTCGATATCTGAATGGAAGAACTACGGCTACCAATGTGGACAGTATGATTGGATCACGGGCGGTAGTTACTGGTGAGATTAACAATCTTCTGGGTGAAGGTGAAATTGCTGTCAATGGCATCCCTTGGTCCGCACGGTCTGAGCAAGAAGATCTGATTATAGAAAAGGGAAAGATCGTGGAGATTGTTAAAATAATTGGCGTGAAAGCCATCGTAAGAGAAATGAAAGGAGAGTAATTAAGAATATGGTGATTTTTATTATTTTTATTGCACTGTTATTATGCATACTGGCATCCTGTATTAAAGTTGTGCCACAGGCTAAGGCCTACGTTATTGAGACATTGGGTGCTTACAAAGGAACCTGGGGGACAGGACTTCATTTTAAGATTCCGTTTATCGACAAGGTATCCAAAAGAGTCAATCTGAAAGAACAGGTTGTGGATTTCCCTCCTCAGCCAGTTATTACAAAGGACAATGTTACCATGCGGATTGATACTGTTATCTTTTTCCAGATTACGGATCCTAAGTTGTTCGCTTATGGTGTGGAAAACCCAATCATGGCCATTGAAAACCTGACAGCCACCACTCTTCGTAATATCATCGGTGAGATGGAGCTGGATGAGACACTGACTTCCCGTGAAGTGATCAATACCAAGATGCGTGCGGCCCTGGATATTGCAACTGATCCATGGGGAATCAAGGTAAACCGTGTGGAGCTAAAGAACATCATGCCTCCGGCAGCCATTCAGGAAGCCATGGAGAAGCAGATGAAGGCAGAGCGTGAAAGACGAGAGTCCATCCTGATTGCAGAAGGTGAGAAGAAATCCACCGTTCTCGTTGCAGAAGGTAAGAAGGAATCAGCGATTCTGGATGCTGAGGCCAATAAGCAGGCAGCGATTCTGAGAGCTGAGGCTGAGAAGGAGAAGCGTATCCGTGAGGCAGAAGGTGAGGCAGAGGCGATTCTGAAAGTTCAGCAGGCCAACGCTGATGGTATCCGTATGCTGAAGGAGGCAGGAGCCGACGAAGCAGTTCTGACACTGAAGAGTCTGGAAGCATTGGGACAGATGGCTGATGGTCAGGCAACTAAGATTGTAGTTCCATCTGATCTTCAGGGATTGGCAAGTCTTGCAACTACACTGAAAGAAGTGGTCAGCGATAAGAAATAAACAAGCTTGACCTTGAGAGACTGTTCAGTCGATTCGAGCATGCTCAGGCATTCGTTCGGAGTTTATAAGAATTTAAAGATTTTGAGGTATGGGATAATTCTTCCCATACCTCTTTTTCTAATATTCATACGTTTTCCCGCAGGGCAGGGTTTTGATACATGAATCCTAACGTTGGGAAGATATCCAGGGAATGATCTGGTCGGAACAGAGTGGAATGGTGACGGATTAATATGAGAAAGTGTAGAAATCTCAAATAAGTCATGCTATAATAAAATGGTTAAAAATGAGAAAACGTTATAGCTCCAGGCTCAGCTCTAAGTGGTTGTGTGATGGAGAAACTTGAATATGAGTTCAGTTATAGGTCAGGAGGCATGGGTAAGAATGAGTTTAAGAGGTCGTAATTTTCTAACACTAAAAGATTTTACACAGGAAGAAATCAATGCTCTGTTGGATTTGTCCGCACAGCTGAAAGAGAAGAAAAAGAAAAATATACCAGTTGATACATTGCGTGGTAAGAATGTGGCATTGATCTTTGAAAAGACCAGCACCAGAACCCGCTGCGCATTCGAAGTAGCGGCTCACGACTTAGGTATGGGAACCACTTATCTGGATCCTTCAGGTTCCCAGATCGGTAAAAAGGAAAGTATCAAGGATACCGCCCGGGTTCTGGGAAGAATGTATGACGGAATCGAATACCGCGGATTTGGTCAGGAGATCGTAGAAGAATTGGCTAAGTATGCGGGTGTTCCGGTATGGAATGGTTTGACTAATGAATACCATCCGACCCAGATGCTGGCTGACCTGCTGACTATCCGCGAACAATTTGGCCATCTGAAAGGAATTCGTATGGTATATATGGGCGATGCCCGTTATAATATGGGAAACTCCCTGATGATCGCCTGCGCTAAGATGGGTATGCATTTCGTAGCATGTGCACCTCAAAAGTATTTCCCCAACCAGGAACTTGTAAGCCAGTGTGAAGACTGGGCGGAGCAAAGCGGAGGTACCATCACATTGACCGAGAATGTGGCAGCAGCTGCTACAGGCGCCGATGTGATTTATACAGACGTTTGGGTGTCCATGGGAGAGCCTGATGAAGTATGGGAGGAGCGGATTAAGGAGTTGACACCTTATAAGGTGACCAAAAGTGTGTTGGAGATGGCCAAACCTGAAGCTATTTTCCTGCACTGTCTGCCTGCGTTCCATGACCTGGAGACGAAGATTGGGAAAGAGATCTTTGACAAATATGGCATCAATGATATGGAAGTTACCGATGAGGTGTTTGAATCTCCTCAATCCAAGGTATTTGATGAGGCTGAGAACCGGATGCATACCATCAAAGCCGTAATGGCAGCCACTCTTGGAGTTTAATGGAGGCTTTATGAATATTGAGATCTGTTTTCGCAAAGAAGTGAGTTCTACCAATGATTGGGCAAGACAGATGGCAGAAGAGGGGGCCTTGGAGGGCACCCTCGCTTTGGCTGATGCTCAGACAGCCGGAAGGGGTCGTCGTGGGCGCCAATGGAGTTCCCCCGACGGGGAGAATGTCTATATGTCTCTGATCTTACGACCTCGGATACACCCGGAGAATGCCGCCCAATTGACACTGGTCATGGGGCTGTCGGCGGCCCAGGGAATTGGGGAAGCCTTAAAGCTTCCGGTACAGATTAAGTGGCCCAATGATCTGGTTATTGAGGGTAAGAAGATCTGTGGAATTCTCACCGAGATGAGTGCAGGACAAGATGGAATCCGGTTTGTGATTATAGGAGTTGGGATTAACGTGAATAATGCCAGTTTTCCTGAAGAATTGCGTGAGCGGGCTACTTCCCTGAAGTTGGAAAAGGGAGAGGACATAGAGAAGAATCAGATTCTGGATGCAGTTATCACTGCATTTTCAAAAAATTATGATAAATTTATAAAAACGGAAGATTTGAGCGGATTGGTGGAAGAATATAACCAGATCTTGGCCAACAAAGACCGTCAGGTGAAGGTACTGGATCCGAAAGTTCCCTTTGAAGGAGTGGCCAGAGGCATCAACACTTCCGGCGAACTTTTAGTGGAGAGAGACGATGGAAAGGTCACGGCGGTCTATGCGGGAGAAGTTTCCATCCGTGGGATACATTCCTATATATAACGTGATGAGGAATGTTCGGCCATGTGAAGTGGTGACACATGTTTTAAGCTTTTAAGAATAAAGAAGGAGTAAATAATGTATTCTGATAAAGTAGTTTTATGTGCGGCAAACGCATATGAAGAAAAATATTATTTTAATTCGGATTTTAGTTCATTGCCCCAGTCCATACAGGATGAACTGCATGTGATGTGTGTAATGTATACGGTAGAGATCGGAGGGATTTTTCAGCTGTTCTTTGATGAGGAGGGTAAGCTGGAGATGACAACCGAAGCTATGGAAGCCGATGCGTTGTATGATGATATCGGCGGCGTCCTCCGGATTAAAAAGCTGCAGCAGGACAAGCAGGAATTATTTGAGAGCCTGGAGATGTTTTATAAGGTGTTTTTCCTCGGAGATGACCTGGAAGAAGGAGAGGAACAGTGAAAACATTGACCATCGGTAATGTAATGCTGGATAACCCGCTGGTTCTGGCTCCGATGGCAGGGGTGACAGACCTCCCGTTTCGTGTGCTTTGCAAGGAACAGGGTGCCGGTCTGATCTGCATGGAGATGATCAGTGCTAAGGCCATCCTCTATAAGAGTAAGAATACAGAAACCCTGATGGAGATGCATCCATCGGAACATCCGGTATCACTGCAGCTCTTTGGTTCGGATCCTGATATCATCAGTGAAATGGCAAAACAGATTGAAGACCGGCCCTTCGATATATTGGATATCAATATGGGATGCCCGGTGCCGAAGGTGGTAAATAATGGAGAAGGTTCTGCGTTGATGAAAAACCCGGATTTGATAAAAGAGATTGTCAGTAAGACCGTAAAGGCGATTAAGAAACCGGTCACGGTCAAAATTCGGAGAGGGTTTGATGAAGAACATGTCAATGCCGTAGAAATTGCTAAGATTATCGAAGACTGCGGCGCGGCTGCAGTGGCGGTTCATGGCAGGACCAGAGAACAGTATTATGCGGGAAAGGCTGACTGGGAGATCATCCGCGAGGTAAAAGAAGCTGTATCCATACCGGTTATTGGAAACGGTGATGTGGATGCACCTGTGAAGGCTAAGCAGATGATGGAGGAAACCGACTGTGATGGGGTGATGATTGCACGGGGTGCTCAAGGGGATCCCTGGATCTTCTCCAGAACCTTGCATTACCTGGAGACGGGAGAAGTGCCGCCGAAGCCATCCAAGGAAGAAGTAGTTGAGACCATGCTGCGACATGCCCGGATGCAGCTGGATTACAAGGGGAATTATACCGGAATCCGTGAGATGCGTAAGCATATCGCCTGGTATACCGGAGGGTTCCCACATTCTGCAAAATTACGGGCGGCAATTAATGAGATAGAAACTTATGAAGAATTAGAAAACCTGCTCCAGAGATTATAGGGAGCAGGTTTTCTGAATTTTATGATACCACAAAGTGCGTAGCAATCCGTAGGTATCATGGGGTCAAAATACTTTTTGACACCAACATCTGCATGTTCATGAACAGAGGGGACTGTCGGCTTTATGCATGAATATCTACGCCGGAATGACGGTTCCCATCTCGGTTATCAATGCCTGGATAAGCCGCGGAACGGTGGTGATTTCATGTATTTTGCCCACATTGCTGCCGCAGAAAAACAGACCATTTTCCAAATCACCCTGGACGGCATCGATTAAAGCTTTGGTGATGCAGTAGGGTGCATTTTTTACATTACAGGTTTTGATACAGTTATAGCATCGGCTGATGGGCTCCTTGGCAAGTTTTACCCGCTCGATAAATGCGTTTCGAAGCGCGCGTCCGGGCATGCCAACAGGACTTTTGATGATTTCAATATCGGATTCATTGGCGTTGACATATGCCATCTTATAATTATAAGAAGCGTCACATTCTTCAGTAGCCACAAAACGACTGGCAATCTGAACGCCCGATGCGCCTAAGGAAAGAAAGTGTGAGATGTCCTGTCCGTCGAAGATGCCGCCGGCTACTATCACCGGTATCGTAGTATTGGATTCGGCCTCCATTGTTTTCACCAGGGACAGAACCTCTCTGGTGGTTGCTTCCAAAGAACAGGCAGGAGAATCCAGTTCTTCTTCTTTATAACCCAGGTGACCGCCGGCCTTTGGTCCCTCGATAACAACCAGATCAGGAGTATATTGATATTTCATCTTCCATTTTTTAACGAGAAGTTTGAATGCTCTGGCGGAAGAAACAATCGGTGCGATTTTCGTATCGGTCCCAATTACATATTTGGGCAGATCCATGGGCAGGCCTGCTCCTGAGATGATCAGATCTGCATTCTGTGCTACACATTCCTTGACAATCGCATCATAATCCGATAAGGCCACCATAACATTAAAGCCTATGATGCCTTGGGGGGCGATTTCACGAGCCTTTGCAAGTTCATTTCCGATAGCTCTCAAGTTTGCTTCACGGGGATTCTTTAAGAAGTCGGGCTCCTGATAGCCTATATCGGCGGTGGAGATGATGCCGATCCCTCCCTCTTTTGCCACAGCTCCAGCGAGCCCATGCATAGATACACCCACGCCCATGCCGCCCTGTATAATAGGAAGACGGCTGATTTTATTTCCGATTCTGATTCCGTTCATATTTACACCTCGCACAATATGGTTAATGATTCTTTTATATGTCGTAATCGATACTACATACAATGTAGAATACCACATTAAACTTTGAAAGTCAATTATTTTGAGTATCAAAATAAATTATAAAGTAAAATAAATATATTTAATAGAAAGGAATCAACAAGAGGTTGTTTGGGAAATAATATAACCCAGATCAGAAAACTTTAAAAATACAGGTGAAGCCATCAAGGTACTTTAATATGGGAAGTATCTTAAAATACAGTGAAGTTATACCTAATTTGCTTGACATTCTGAAGCATTTCAATTATAATACGGTAATTGTTAGAGTATACCTTCTTGTGGGAAAGGAAGTAGTAATAATGGAAAAAAAGAACATACTGACTTATGCAGGTTTACAAAAGTTAGAAGAAGAACTTCATGATTTGAAGGTGAATAAACGTAAAGAAGTAGCTGAGAAGATTAAAGAAGCAAGAGAGCAAGGCGACTTATCCGAGAATGCTGAATATGATGCCGCTAAAGATGAGCAGCGCGATATCGAGGCACGTATTGAAGAAATAGAGAAAATATTAAAGAATGCAGAAGTGGTACTCGAAGATGAAGTCGATGCCGACAGGATTAACATCGGATGTAAGGTAAGCTTATTTGATATGGAATACGACGAGGAGATTCAGTTCTTCATCGTGGGATCCACCGAGGCAAACAGTCTTAAGAATAAGATTTCTAATGAATCACCAGCAGGAAAAGCCTTGATTGGCTCTAAAGTTGGAGAAGTCGTGAGTGTGGAGTCTCCGGCAGGCGTTATGCAGTACAAGGTATTAACAATCGAAAGAAATATTTAATGCTTTAGATTTCAGGAAGCAATACTAGTACCGCCAGATTTTCTATGAAGAGGGCGGTAATAATTTTAATAAAAAGTTAAGGGAGTGAAGATTAGTGGCAGGACAGCAGAACCAAACACAGGAACAGGATATTAACCACTTGTTAAAGGTGCGTCGTGAGAAGTTGCAGGAATTGCAAGAGAATGGTAAGGATCCATTTAAAATCACGAAGTATGATGTGTCACATCACAGCCAGGAAGTAAAGGATAATTTCGAGGAGCTGGAAGAGAAAGAAGTAACCATCGCGGGACGTATGATGTCAAAACGTGTGATGGGAAAAGCTTCTTTTTGTCATGTTCAGGACTTGAAGGGCACCATCCAGTGCTATGTGGCTAGAGACAATGTGGGTGAAGATTCTTATAAAGATTTCAAGAAGATGGATATCGGTGATAACATCGGCTTGGTAGGAACTGTGTTTAAGACTAAAACCGGTGAAATTTCTATTCACGTGACAAGTATTCTGCTGCTGACGAAAAGTCTTCAGGTACTTCCTGAAAAGTTCCATGGATTGACCAATACGGATCTTCGTTACCGTCAAAGATACGTGGATCTGATTATGAATCCAGAAGTAAAGGACACCTTTATCAAACGTTCCAAGATCCTCAGTTCTATTCGTCGTTATCTGGACGGACAGGGCTTTATGGAGGTAGAGACACCGATGCTGGTATCCAATGCAGGTGGAGCGGCTGCAAGGCCGTTTGAGACCCATTTTAACGCATTGGACGAGGACTTCAAGTTGCGTATCTCTCTTGAGTTATACTTGAAGAGATTGATTGTTGGCGGCATGGAGCGGGTGTATGAGATTGGACGTGTATTCCGTAATGAAGGTCTGGATACCAGACATAACCCGGAGTTTACCCTGATGGAGCTGTATCAGGCGTTTACGGATTATCATGGAATGATGGATCTGACTGAGAATCTCTACCGTCATGTGGCACAGGAGGTTCTGGGAACCACCACAATCACCTATAGAGGTGTTGAGATGGATCTCGGAAAGAAATTCGAGAGAATTACCATGCTGGATGCCGTTAAGAAATATGCAGGAGTGGATTTCAACGAAGTTCACACACTGGAAGAGGCACGTGCACTGGCTAAGGAACATCATGTACAGTACGAGGAGCGTCATAAGAAAGGCGATATTCTGAACCTGTTCTTTGAGGAATTTGTGGAAGAACATCTGGTTCAGCCTACCTTTGTTATGGATCATCCTATCGAGATATCACCATTGACTAAGAAGAAACCGGAAAATCCGGAGTATGTGGAGCGCTTCGAGTTCTTCATGAATGGCTGGGAGATGGCAAATGCCTACTCAGAGTTAAATGACCCAATTGATCAGAGAGAGAGATTCAAAGCCCAGGAGGAGTTGTTGGCTCAGGGAGATTTGGAAGCAAATACTACGGATGAAGATTTCCTAAACGCATTGGAGATCGGAATGCCTCCGACAGGCGGTATTGGATTCGGAATTGACCGTATGTGTATGTTGCTGACGGATTCGGCGGCAATCAGGGATGTGCTTTTATTCCCGACAATGAAGACCCTCGGTGGTGTAAAATCCGAAAATGGTGTAAAGGATAAAGAAGTTTCTACACCAAATTCAAAGCCTGAAAAGATTGATTTTTCTAAGGTAAAGGTTGAGCCTTTATTTGAAGAAGATGTTGATTTTGATACATTCTCAAAGTCTGATTTCAGAGCTGTAAAGGTTAAAGAGTGTGTTGCAGTACCGAAGTCAAAGAAACTCCTTCAGTTCACTCTTGATGACGGAACAGGCACGGATAGAACCATTTTAAGCGGTATTCACGCATATTACGAGCCGGAAGAACTTGTTGGTAAGACACTTATCGCAATCACAAATCTTCCCCCAAGAGCAATGATGGGCATTGATTCTTGCGGTATGCTTCTGAGTGCAGTACACGAAGAAGAAGGCGAAGAAAAGCTCCATCTGCTTATGGTAGATGACCATATTCCGGCAGGTGCAAAGCTCTACTAAGAAGTACCGTTTTACCCTACAAAACGGGATGTACTTCATTTGTGAAAAAGCTCTGAAAATACACAAATACACCAAATTTACACCAAATGGTGCTTGAAACGGTGCAGAGCCTTAAAAATCGCATAATTTTCAAGATATATGGGCAGTTCCATTGCGGAATTGCCCATTTTCAGAATAAGCGGAGGTAAAAAATGCTGATAGACTTCAATGAAACAAAAGAAATAACAATTTCCGGTATGAACGGTGGCACAGGCACAATGAGTGCAAGAATGTTTATGGATGAGCAAGGAAAAATAATCCCGACAAAAATCCATTCCGGTGGCTCAATCGGGCGTCATAAGCACGAAACGAGTGATGATATAAATTATGTCCTGTCCGGAACAGGCAAAGCAGTCTGCGATGGTCAAGAGGAAATTCTGAAAGCAGGAACTTGTCATATCTGTAAAAAAGGTTCACAGCATAGCATTGAAAATACCGGAGACGACGATTTGGTGCTGCTTACGGTAGTAGTAGACCGTTAAAACGAAATTTGCAGGAATAAACAATGATAATCACAGAGGTTATTAAAAATAAAAAACAGTTTCTTTCATTACTGCTGTTGGCAGATGAACAGGAAAATATGGTAGACCGTTATCTTGAAAGAGGCACTATGTATGTGCTTGACGATAACGGTGTGAAAGCTGAATGTGTCGTCACCGATGAGGGCGACGGAATTCTTGAAATAAAGAATATTGCAACCGTTCCCGAATATCAAGGCAAAGGCTATGCCAAAGCCTTGATATATTTTCTTGTGAACGAATATGACGATAAATATTCCGTTTTACAGGTTGGAACCGGCGACAGTCCGCTGACGGTTCCGTTTTATGAAAAGTGCGGTTTTGTTCGTTCTCATACCATACCAAACTTTTTTACAGATAATTACGACAACCCGATATTTGAATGTGGCGTCAGGTTGGTGGATATGGTAATTTTTCGAAGAAACCTATAAACTAATTTATTCAAGCCCTTTGAGAGAGGAAAAAATCTTTTCTCAAAGGGCTTTTTTTATTTTTACCGATATTCGCAAACTACAAGAAAAAGCCGAAACTTCATATACTCTAATCACAGAGGAAGTGGAGGTTTTGATATGAGTAACAGTTTAGCGGCAGTACATCCCGAATTGATTGCCGAATGGTCGGATAGGAATTTACCGCTGACACCGGACAGCGTGACTTTCGGCTCGAATAAGAAAGTATGGTGGAAAGGTGCTTGCGGTCACGAATGGGAAACAAGTATAAAGGCTCGTTCCAGTGGCGAGAAATGCCCCATATGCTCCGGTGCGAGAGTGATTGAGGAAATTAACGATTTATGTACATTGAAGCCGGAATTGGCTTCGGAGTGGTCAGAGAAAAATGAAATCAAGCCGACAGAGGTATCTATCGG
>DVNN01000296.1 GCA_018714325.1 Candidatus Pelethocola excrementipullorum | reverse complement strand
CCTAAATCTATGGAAGAGAGGTATATCAGATGGCTTATAGAAGCAGCAGAAGAGGGGAAATACATCCCCATTGTCAGTACTGAACGAGATTTTACAAAATATGGTGTGGACTCCATAACCTTTGATGGCAGAAGGGGGGCATATAAGGCTGTCGAACATCTGATTAATTGTGAATGTAAAAAGATATGCCATATTACAGGACCTTCTCATATGGATATTGTCAATGATCGAATGAATGGATATATAGAGGCTATGGAAGACGCCGGATTTGTGATCGACAGAAATACTATGATAGTAGAGGGGAATTTTTCTCATCAAAGCGGATATGAGGGTATGAAAAAAATACTTGAATATATACCAGATGTTGATGGGGTGTTTGCCGGCAATGACCAGATGGCGGTGGGTATTATGAAATCTTTAAAAGAATCAAAGATAAATGTTCCGGAAGATATAAAGATAGTAGGATTTGATGATGTATATGTTTCCAGTGTTCTCGAACCACCGCTAACAACCGTACATATTGAAAAAAAAGAGATAGGAATTGCAGCGGCCAAGATATTATTTGATAGAATTGATGAAGGAGGACGGGAGAGAGCGGTACATAGAGAAGTGATTGACACCCAGTTGGTCATACGTCAATCCACGGTAAAAGATGCTCCGGCAGGCTGGATATCAACTGAGTGGTAAGAAGTAGTTCAGAACAATAACATATAGGACGAGATATAATATACAAAATTATATAGGCACTTTCGTAGTATTTTAACAAAGAATAAAGGGAAGGAGAAATGTAATTGACAGAAAAACGTTTTTCTGATACTGTAAATGGTGTCATATAGAGTGAAAATATCATATGGATATCATGCAAAGGAGGAAATGCAGATGACGGAAAAGGAATTGACCATGAAAACCGGCGAAGAACTGGATGACCGGCTGAGAGAGGGGAAAAAGACAGGAAACCTTATAGTCAAGGATGCAACCGAGGATGAAGCCGTAATAAGGAAGACTTTTAAGGAGGGGCAAGGCGTTTTTCGTCTGTTTCCGGCCTTTGTACCGAGAAGGTTTGGTAAAGCAGGTCATAGACTAAAACTTCATCCTGATGACTATTTTGCCTTTGGAATGGCAAGGGGTTCCATAACTGAGAGATGGTTTTCTTCTACAATTGCAGCTCAAAATGGTAATCTTGCAAAAGAAGATGAAGGATTAAGCTATGTGTGTACATCATATGACAGTGATGAGAAATTTTCACTAAGAGAGGCTGTAAAGTTACTTGGAAAAGAATTGGTCGGAGAAAAACTTATGGAAGAGTATAATGGATGGCCTATGTATTCTAAGTTCTTCGATAATGAGAATCCTCTGTTCCATCACCTGCACCTGACCTTTGAAGATGCTGCCAGGGTGGGAAAACTGGGCAAGCCGGAATGCTATTATTTTCCTAAGCAGTTAAACAATCATTTGGGAGAAAGTAATTATACCTATTTTGGTTTTGATCCGGATATTACAAGAGAAGAAGTGAAGGATCGAATTGCCCGCTTTGAATGGGACGATACCAGAATAACAGAGATATCAAGAGCCTATCGTATTGAGCTGGGAACCGGTTGGTACACACCGGCGGGGGTTATTCATGCACCTGCTTCAGTACTTACTTATGAGCCACAGTGGAATTCAGATGTGAATTCTGTATATGAAAATATTGTTTCTGGGGAAGTATACCCCCCTGAAATGTTGGACGAAGAACTTCCCGAGTATCTGCAGATGAAAAATTGTTTTACGGATGAAGAGAAAGAAGCATCTATTGAAGCCATATTAGATCTGCTTGATTGGGATAAAAATGTGGATCCTAATTACCGCAAACATTATTTTAGACCACCGGTGAAGGCTAGAGAGAGTGAAGCGTATAAAGAGTTGTGGATTACATATGGAAATGAATATATAGCTGCAAAAGAATTGACGGTGTATCCGGGACAGACGGTGATGCTGGATGATGGAGCAGCTTATGGCTGTATCTGTATCGAAGGCCATGGAAAGATGGGAGTGTTTGATATTGAGGCTCCCACATTGCTGCGCTTTAACCAGCAGAGTTCCGATGAATTTTTTGTATCAGAGCCGGCTGCAAAGAAGGGACTTGTTATCACCAATGAAAGTAAAGTTGAGAATCTTGTTATCCTAAAACACTTTGGTCCTAATCACCCGGATGTACCCAATTAGGTAAATTGCAAAAACCGCTGTGGAAGACTGTTTCACAGCGGTTTTTCTTATTGGGACTTATAACGTGGAATTTCAGAGCCTAAGATAAACTAGAACTCCTGCAAATGCAAGAATATTCATACCGCAGGTAGGGGTGACACCCAAATCGTTACTGTGAGATATAAGGTAAGATGAGGGTGATCTTTGTTCCCTCCTCCGGCTGGGATTCGATGGAGATATTTGCATCATTACCGTAGAAAAGCTTAACCCTTTCCAGGGTATTGGAAAGGCCGATGGAGTGGGATGGCTTTTGGCAAGTAGTGTTCGACGCAAAAATCTCTTTTTGCACTTGCGAAGACATGCCCACACCGTTATCAGCTACAGTGCAGACCAGGTGATTTCCATCAGAAGATACCGTTATTGTTATGCGGGGGG
>DVNN01000295.1 GCA_018714325.1 Candidatus Pelethocola excrementipullorum | reverse complement strand
GTCATGATGCCGCTGAATACTTTTTTGAGCTTGTTTCTTTTCATTTGGATTCCTCCTAAGTTATCATTAGTTTTTTGTTATCTATATAAAACGCAGCTACATCCCAGATGTACCACGTTTATACCTATATTAAGTTATGGAATGATTAAAACGTTATTTTATCTAGTATTTCTTTTTATTAGGAACTTGAGGTTTACAGATTCCTCCTCCGGAGGATCGTGATGACCTTTCCCAGCGTATCTCTGACTTCCACAGGGCCATAAAGCCTGCTGTCCGCTCCATATTCCCGGTTATCCCCCAACAAAAACACCTGCCCCTCTCCAATCGTAATCGGAAATGCGATACCTTCCTGATAGGGAAGGGTCTCCGTGTAGATGCCCGGTTCCTGCTGCAGCGCCCCATTGATCAACAGGCCTTCTTCGGTGATGTCCACCGTATCTCCTGCCACCGCAACCACACGGCGCACCTGTTTTTCCCCTTGATACTCCACCAAAGCCAGATCGGACGAGGTGTAATCCTTATCCAGGCGGTAATATAATACCAGGTCCCCTTCCTTAACCCCTGGGGCCATGGAAGGATCCCGATTCCGGAAAAAACCGAACAAAAAGCCGAATACTAAGAGGACAATCACAGACAGCAGCATGATTTTCCCTACCAAAAACAACAACTCCTGCAGCATAGAGGTTTCCTTCCCATCTGGCCGGCGCGGTGCTCCGTTTTCTATGGTATCCTTCATTTTCTCCCTGCACCCCTCTTTTTAAAATAGAGAGAGCAGAGCATGGTGACAGCCAGGACTGCTGTCCCACTTATAAGCAGTGCACTTGTCCCGCTTCCGCCTTCCAAAACCCCTGTAGCCGGAATGGTATCACGTGCATGTTCAACCGCAACGGTCACATCACTGCTCCCCATGGTATCAGAAAAACCTGTGGACGACGTCACTCCATTATAAGTCACGATATAGCCTGTCGAAGGAGCTGACGGTTCAATCACCTGATACTGATATCCAACGGGCAGAGCCGCCAGGGTGATCGCCTGTCCATGCTTTAAGCTGATTGAGGCACTTCCTCCTGCATCAAAGGTCAGGCTGCCGTTGGCTGGTGCCGTCACACCACTGGCTGTGGACGAGCCTGTATAGCTAATGGTTCGTGAAACAGGTGCGCTGCTTCCGTCTTTCAACAGAATATTGACTTCAAACCTCTTATCCATATTGCCATATTTCCCTGTAACCGTATTACTTACAGTAAGGGTTCCGCCGGTGGTCCACTGGGCATACAGGATTATATCAGCTGAAGGGTTAAACTGCACCCCCTCAGCATAAGGGGTACCACTCCCATCATTCACAGTATTCCATCCATTAAATGCATTTCCGTTGTCCGCATAATTCAGATTGCTATTTGCATTGGATAATACCGTATAGGTACTATTTGGATCCACAAGCTCAGAATATACAGTTCCGGTTCCACCATTAGGGTTATATGTGATTTTATAAGGGCGGTAATTAATATCATAATTATTCAAGGCATGTTCTGTCTGCAACACTCCTGTACCGTCAAAGCTAGTCTTGGCATACCGAATATTAGGATAAAGCGTTGCAATATTCCAAACCGGCTGATAATAACCATTTGTCCCCACTCTGTTCCCGCTGAATATAACATCGTCTCCAACTTCCAAATTCGCATAGGTTTTATTCGCTGTATAAATCCCTGCTCCACCGTTATAGCTACTTTGGTATTTGATTGTATTGTTGCTGATAGTACACCCCGAAATCGATCCAGTTGCTGAATCAGACGTTGCTCCCCAATATATTCCTGCTCCATATGTAGTGGAACTCACTTTATTCCCATTAATTTCGCCACCACTTATTTCAAAACTGACACCATACCATGTTGTCCCCAACATATATATGCCACCGCCCAATGAAGTCGCGGTATTTTGACTAATACTCCCGCCGTTCATAATCATTATTTTTTCATAACTTCTAGGTGTTATCGCTATACCTCCACCATTACTAGCCTTATTACTGACAATGGCACCATCATTCATAATAAAATGCCCACCATTTAAACCGCTCCCCGAACTAAAGATGCCTCCCCCATTGTTGGTGGCCACATTATTACTGATTTCCCCACTATCCATTACAATATCAAGAGCCCCTCCCCCCTTATATATACCAGCACCATTCCTAGCATTATTATTTTTTATAATTGTCCCGTCTATATGCATAGTATAGGTAGTAGTCGAACTCTCTGCATAACCGGCACAGATTCCTCCTCCCTCACTATAACTGGTAGTGCCTGATACTGTATTATCGCTGATAGTTCCTCCAGTCAAACTAATATTTCCTTCACCATAATCCCCTCCATTTGTGTTTATTCTTCCGAAATCGATTCCACCCCCATAATATACACTTGTATTGCCACTTATCGTACCGGCTGTCATCGTGAATGATCCCTTGTATATAAACACGCCTCCTCCGGCAAAGCTGGATGAATTATTACTTATTTCTCCTCCGTTCAAAGTGAAGTTGATTTCTTTTCCACCTACAGAAGTTCCAAATCCTCCTCCCAAACCAGTAGAAACCGGACCGGCGTTGTTATTACTGATCCTACCACCATTCATAGTAAAAACTGCACTCTGATTTTCGTTTCCGACTCCCACTCCCCCTCCAGAGAATTTAGCTGTATTATTGCTTATAGTCCCTCCATTCATAATCATTCGAGCGCCGCCTTGAAGTTTTATACCACCACCCACAGGCTGAGTAGAACTACTTTCATTGACATCAGGTGCATAAGCGCAGCAATTCTGTACCAAAGTTCCATCCTCTATGGTGATTGATCCATTTCTATAGACATAAATGCCCCCCTGTACACCAGATGTTGCAGATCCTCCATCTAATGTAATATCCTGTAAGGTAAGTTTGCCATAAACTGCAAAATGCCTGACAGCTGCTGTCTGTAAAAGTACATAACTACTCCCGGATGTGGAATGTAAATTAATCGTTACCCCCGCTGGTACAGTAATGGTATCCGTAAAGTTAAATCCTGCGGTTATCTCTATATCCAGACTCGTGGATGCGGATGCACTTTCTATGGTAGTTTTCAACGTTGTAAAATCAGATATATAATAGTTCGCTGCTGGCATGATCCCCATAAAAAAAGTATAGTATTCTGATCCAAACTCGGCGTCATCTTCCACTTTCTCACATCGGTATCCACTTGGCATCCATTCCACCGCTACCTCATACTGCCAGTGAGGTTTGGTTGCAAGCACAGCGTCCAGGTCTCCTCCTGTGGCCATAGCCTCTTCCCAGGCCTCTTGAAAGCCATTGATTATATCCTCAACCTCCTGAGGGCTTGTAGGCTGAGGATCATAAACCACCTCTGAAGGATCATCTTCAGTTGTAATGCCCTCTTCTTCACTATCAGGAACATCCTCGACTGCGACATCGGGTTCATCTTCGGCTACGATATCAGAACCATCCTCGACTTCAATATCGGGGGCATCCTCTTCCCCTGTCTGCTCTTCGGCCGTATTCTCTTCGTCAGGATTCTCCAATTCGACCCCTTCCTCCTGTACGACTTCTTCCGCGTTTACGGAAAGAGAAAACACATCTGTAAGTCCAGCCATAAGACATATGATCAGACCATAGGACAAAACTCTTCTTAAAAACTTTATCGTTTGTCTCTTTTTCATTCTTATCTCATTCCTTCCATCATTTTCTTGAACTCAAAGAGATACTCCCATCTATTCACTACCACATAATAATGATTATGTTTCAATCCCTGGCTTTCTTTGACAGCTTTCTTCAAAAAAGCCAGGCCGGCTCCTCTATACAGGCATATAAAAAAGAGCTATACACAATTGTCCTTAAGGATTTTTGTTATATAGCTCTAATATGCTGCCCATCTTTAATTATGTTTTTAAGATGTTTTATAAAAATACAATTTTCGACAGAATATTCCCAAAAAAGACTTGCCACCCTGGCAAGTTTATGATAATATACTCATACATGTATGTATACATCCTCTCTTCGATACAACATAATCATTATTATGTTTCAATTAGAAGATTCATGGACTGCAGCATTCTTCTATGCTCTTTCCCCGAAGATAACATATAGATACGAGTGGTATTAATATTGCTATGACCAAGAACATCTGCTAACTGCACGATGTCTTTTTTTATTTTATAGAATTCCCTGGCGAACAGATGCCTTAAGTTGTGCGGGAATACTTTCTCCAGGCTCACCTTTGCCGTCTTTGCGATCCGCTTCATCTCACGCCATATATTGGTCCGGTTAAGAGGATTCCCTCTTTTCGTTACAAACACGGCTCCCTGGGTAATCTTACACTTTTCAATATATATCAGCAACAATTTCTGCAGTTTATCCGGAATCAGAATGGTTCGGTTCTTGCCCTTTAGACGGATTTCCGCTTTTCCCTTTCGGACAGCCTGCACGGTGATATAAGCCAGTTCGCTGACTCTGATCCCGGTGCAACATATGGTCTGCATAATCAGCCCGGATTTTGTATCCCCCGTCTGATAAGCGGTATGGATCAATTTCTCATATTCCTGCCTTGATAACACCTTCTCCTCAGGACAAAATGCCTCCTGCTGGATCTTCAGCTGCTTCACCTTCAAATCCGGCCGCTCATAATAATCAAAAAAGTGATTGCATGCAGCCAGAATAGAGTTCACGCTGCGGGGTTTATAGCGGGAACAAAGGAACTCCTTAAACATAATTACATCCTGTTTATCAATGGATCTTCCCTTAACGAAACTGGCCAGTTTCTCAATATCCCGGGTATACTTTTCAATTGTTCTTGTACTATATTCATTATTCACGAGTTCGGAGATAAACCTCTCTATACTTCCCTTGTTAATCTGCATTATCATACCTCCTGGTAAACTTATATTGACACTTTAGTATACCATAATTTCCCACCTTCCATACACGCAATAAACTATTATCCTGCAAAATCCCCCAGCCACATTTGAGACCGTAACCGCATATTATAATTAGAAATCTATGTGAGGTATATGACGTGGCGGTATATGCATCAATTCTTCTCGAATCCCTTGTGCTCGTAACAGCACTTTCCATAGATGCCTTTGTAGCCTGTTTTGCCTATGGTACCAATAAGATAAAAATACCATTCACCTCGGCCGCAGTTATGGATGGGATCTCCAGTGGTATTCTGCTGATTTTCCTGTTGTTGGGCAAGGTAATCAGCCCGCTTCTTCCCCAGAAGTTGATTAATATATTCTGTTTTGCAATTTTATTTGGATTGGGAATTGTGAAATTATTTGACAGTTCCTTAAAGGCACTGATTAGAAAAAGTGGACAGAATGCACCTCAGCTTCATTTCTCCTTATTACAGTTCTCTTTTATCCTGACGGTGTATGCGGATCCAGACAAGGCCGATAAGGATGAAAGCCGAACCCTTTCTCCCAGAGAAGCAATCTCCCTGGGAGCTGCATTGTCGCTGGACAGCGCTGCGGTGGGGTTTGGAGCAGGTGTCCTGCCCTTGCATGTGGGCTGGACCATTACACTTTCACTGATTGTGGGTGCCTGTGCGATTTTGCTGGGCTGTCTGCTGGGTAATAAAGTTGCGGAAAAAAGTACGTTAAATCTCTCCTGGCTCAGTGGTCTTCTTCTCATTGTCCTTGCCTTTATGAAGTTTCTGTAACCAGGAAGTGGGATCCAACAGAAACATCTCATGGGCAAACAAAGGCATGGAGGATAAAAAGATTAGATTCAGCCATTCTCCCACAGATAGATGTACGGTTTCAAAGATTACGTTAAAATACGGAATCTCGGTTACCGATATCTGTAAACCCAAACCTATAAAAAATGCTGCAATCATCATTTTATTGGACAGCGGGTGGTTGAGGAAAAATGACTTTTCCACATTTCTCATTCCCACTGCATGAAATAGTTCTGATATTCCAAGCACGGTAAAGGCATAAGTCTGAGCACGCATCAGAATCTCATTTTGTGAAAGTGCCAGTTTCAGGTTTTCAAGTGTGATGGCCATTCCCTGACCGTTTAGATGGACATAGGGAACACTGAAAAATGCAATCAGGCTGACTGTTGCAATCAGACATCCATAAAATAAGGTACAGAACAGACCCCCTCCGGCAAATAAGCTTTCCTTTGCGCTACGGGGCGGCTTCTGCATCAGAAGTTTTCTATCATTCTCATCCACGCCAAGCGCCAGGGCAGGAAGAGAATCGGTAATCAAATTCACCCAGAGAATATGGCTGGCCTTCAGCGGGGAACTTAATCCCGCAATCACCGCCAGAAACATAGTGATGATTTCCCCAAAATTAGAGGAAAGTAGAAAAAGGACAGATTTTTTAATGTTTTCATAGACTCCTCTTCCCTCTTCTATGGCACGTTCTATGGTGGCGAAATTATCATCGGTCAATACGATATCAGCAGCATTTTTCGCCACATCCGTTCCACATTTTCCCATGGCGATTCCGATGTCGGCAGATTTCAGCGACGGCGCATCATTGACCCCGTCTCCTGTCATAGCGACCACATTTCCCCTGGAACGAAAGGCTTTTACGATTCTCACCTTATGCTGTGGAGAGACTCTGGCGAATACGCTTAATTCCTCACAGTGCTGCTCCAACTGAGCATCTGACATCTGTTCCAGCTCCTCCCCTGTAATACAAGCCTTCATAGAGTTGGCTATCCCCAGCTGCTTTGCGATGGCAAATGCAGTTTCCACATGGTCTCCTGTGATCATAACCGTCTTAACTCCAGACTGTTTGAATACGGATATGGCATCTGCCGCCTCTTCTCTGGGAGGATCCATCATCCCCGCCAGGCCCACAAATACCAGATTATTTTCCTCTGCTGAAGCTGCCTCAGGACGCATGGCCAGACCCAGGACACGCAGTGCCTGGCTGCTCATCTCCTCCGTAGCGGACTCAATCCGCCTTCTATCCTCCCCAGTGATGGGGAGGACCTGCCCACGTTTTAAGATTCGGGTACAGTGATTGACCAGAACATCACTGGAACCTTTGGTATAGGAAAGCCGCTGACCGTCATTTTGGTGAACCGTGGTCATCATTTTCCGCTTGGAGTCAAAGGGTAGTTCATCCACTCTCGGACTCTTTTCTTCCAATTTCTTTTTACTGATTCCCCAGATTGCCCCCATCTCCATCAGCGCAATCTCTGTAGGGTCACCCATGGACACGCCCCCAGATACCAAAGCATCATTACAGAGCACAAATCCCTCTAGAAATTCCCGGTTTTCCAGTGAATTCAGTTTTTCTACGGAACACTGTGTCTCATTGGTATAACACCGCACTACCTTCATCTTATTCTGGGTCAGCGTTCCCGTCTTATCTGAGCATACCACATTCACAGAACCTAGGGTCTCCACGGCTGGAAGCCTGCGAACGATGGTGTTGACTCTTACCATCCTTGACACGCTCAAGGCCAATACGATAGTCACAATTGCAGGCAAGCCTTCCGGTACAGCAGCAACTGCAAGTGAAATGGCAGTAATCAACATTTCCGGAATATTTCTTCTCTGAATCACCGCAATGACAAAAAGCGCAATACACAGGATTACGGCACAGGCACTCAGAATATTTCCAATATCACCCAGTCGCCTCTGTAGTGGTGTAGGTTCCTGAGGTCCATCACTCAACATGCCTGCAATCTTCCCTATCTCCGTATTCATGCCCGCGGCGGTCACAACGCCCTCGCCTCTTCCATACACAATACTGGTGGACATGAACACCATGTTCTTCCGATCTCCCAGCGACAGTTTTTCTCCTGTAACCACCCCGGCATCCTTTTGAACTGGCAGAGACTCCCCAGTCAACGCCGATTCCTCAGCCTTCAGGCTAAAGGAAGAAGTCAATCTCAAATCTGCCGGAACCTGACATCCTGTCTCCAGTTCCACCACATCGCCTATCACCAGATCTGCTGCCGGGATTTCTTTATATATGCCCTCCCGCTTCACTATGGCCGTTGGGCTGGTCATCTCCTTCAACGCTTCCAAGGCCCTTTGGGCCTTTCCCTCCTGCACTACACCCACAACACCATTGATCACTATTACCACGAGAATAATGGCCGCATCACTCATCTCCCGCATAGCCATTGAGAGGCCTGCAGCTACCAGCAGAATAAAAATCAGTGGATTATTAAGCTGCTCTGCAAACATGGTAAACACAGATTTTTTCTTAGGCTGAGCCAGGACGTTTTGCCCCTTCTCCTTCCTTCTGCGCGTCACCTCTTTCTCAGAAAGCCCCTGCCTCAGATCCGTATTCAACTTTTTTTCGACTTCGTTCAACGACAATTGATCAAACATTCGACTCTCCCCTTAATATCTATTCCATCAGACAATACATACTTGTACCTTACTAATCTAAATCAGTTTATGCGTCCGAATCTTATATTATGAAAGAGGAAAACCCCATCAACACATATTTGGGATGTTTATTAAATTATGGTTGTTTCTCTGAGGGGGAAGATTATAAGAACTTATAAAATAGTTGCTTGAATTCATAGCAAATTATTGCTCAATAGAATCCTATGTGATATACTCTTATGGAGAGCAATCGTGTTGCCGGGTGGTATTGGCCTTCATTCAATTCAGAATGGAGGTGATGCTTATGAAACATTTTGATTTTAAAGACCTGATGTCTTTCGGAATGTTTATTTTAGCATTACTGACATTTATACAACTAATATGTCGGTAATCTAGTACATAAAAAATCCACCCTCAAATACTTGACCGTATCGGGTGGATTTTCAACCTAAGGCCAACCACCTTGTGGGCGATTGTTCTCTTCTATATTTCTAGTATATCATATAGAATATTAGAAAACAAGTTTTCTAGTATTCTTTTTACATCATATGACAATATAATCGTTACTGTTCAGAGGTATGCATAAGTCATTGTAAAAAATAACGAAATTTATTTTTTTATTTTGTGGATATTCATTTTGGGCAGGAAAAACTGTGTTTATAGTTTTTCCTG
>DVNN01000294.1 GCA_018714325.1 Candidatus Pelethocola excrementipullorum | reverse complement strand
GGATAGTCCTTCAGATCCTCAAAATCAATCATCTTCTTTTCTGCCAGAGGGTTATGCTGCCACAGATAGACGGAGATTCCACATTGAAATAATTCCACAAATTCCAGACCATTATCACGAAAGATCTTAGTCAACGCCTTCTGATTAAAATCATTCAGGTATAGGATCCCCAGCTCACTCTTCTGGTTTTTGACATTCATGATCACCTCGTTGGTCTTAGTCTCGTGTACCGCGAATTCATAATCATCCATACCAAACTCTTTGGCCACCTCTATAAATGCCTGAATCGCAAAGGTATAGTGCTGCATGGAAACACTGAATTTCTCCTTGGGCTTCTTATTTTGTATATATCTTTCCTCAATCAAGGTGTACTGTTCTATCATCTGCCTAGCGTATCCGAGGAATTCCTCCCCCTCGGGCGTTATCACGATTCCACGGTTTGAACGTATGAATAATTCGATCTTCAGTTCATTTTCAAGATCCCTGATCGCGCTTGAAAGGCTGGGCTGTGTGATGAATAATTCCGATGCCGCTTTATTCATCGATTTATTATTCGCAATGGATACCGCGTATCTCAATTGTTGTAAGGTCATCTTATTTCTCCTTCTATATGACTCAAATCACTTTCTATGAATTATATCAAAAATTGCCTCTTTCTTCAATCCACTATCCGGTGTAACCAGGAAAGATCTTCCATGGGCAAAGCAATGCGGCATGACTGAAAAACAACTTCCAGACACGCCGCATTACAAAGTAGTTTCGTGCATATGATCAGGTAGTGCTTATAGCTCTCCACCTTCAACCACCAGACTTTCCGGAGCAATGCTGTCGCCATATACCGGCTTCAGGGTCTCTTCAAAGTCAGCGTGGAAAAATTCTTCCGCAGCAAGTGATTGAATCTCATTGTTAATCCAGTCTAATAATTCCTGATTCCCTTTTTGTACCGCAGGTGCTATGGTATCTATATTACCGATGGATTCCACGCCTACTGTAAATCCCTTATTCTGAAGGGCCCAGGCCAGTACTTCGGTATTGTCTGTTGAAAATGCATCTCCTCTGCCGTCCAACAGTGCATCATATGCCTCCTGATACTCGTCAAACTTCAAAAGTTTGATGTCAGGATGATTATCAGAAAAATATGTTTCGGCTGTGGTTCCCTTCACCACGATTAATGTCTTATCCTTTAACTGTTCCACATCAGTAATTAGTGCATCATCAGGTGATACCACGCCCAGTGCCACCTTCATATATGGAAGGGCAAAATCCACCTGTTCCTTTCTGTCATCCGTTACGGTGAAGTTGGCCAGTATAACATCCACCTTGGCAGACTTCAGATATTCTACCCTGCTGGCAGCCTCAACATAGACGAATTCCACCTTGTCTTCACTGCCGAGCAAATCCTTTGCAATACGTTCTCCGAAATAAACATCGTATCCCTTAATCTGACCATCGGAATCCACATATCCAAATGGATTCTTATCGCTGAACACTCCTATTTTTATGGTGCCATCTTCTTTGATCTCCTCCAGAGTTCTGGCTTTCGCCGTAGCTCCTGTAGCGGAGGCTTTCGAAGACGATGCCGCCTTATCTTTGTCGCCGCAGCCTGCCAGAAGTCCTGCTGCCAGTGTAATCGCCAATAAACCTCCTAATATTGCTTTCTTCATAGTAATATCCTCCTAATATTTTTTCTTGTTTTGCGGGTCTCAAATTCATGCTTTTTCATGCCAGCATGAAACCCATGACCTTTTGACCCTGTTTTCACTCTATTGCATCATAATGAAATGTGTTTAAAAACTGCTGTGCCCGTTCTGTTTCGGGATGGTTGAAGAATTCAGCCGGGCGGCTTTCTTCCACCACCACTCCCTGATCCAGGAACAGAACCCTGTCCGCCACCGCTTTTGCAAATTCCATTTCGTGGGTGACGATCACCATGGTCATCCCCTCTCTGGCAAGTTCCAGCACTACCTGAAGAACTTCCCTCACCATCTCAGGGTCCAGGGCCGCTGTGATCTCATCCAACAGAAGAATCTCGGGATTCATGATCAGGGCTCTCACTATGGCCACACGCTGCTTTTGTCCCCCGGACAACTGACGAGGATAAGCATCTTTCTTATCCAGAAGTCCCACCCGTTCAAGCAACTGCTGCTCCGCCTGCTCAACTTCTTTTTTATTTCGCTTCTGCACCTTAAGCGGCGCCATCATGATATTCCCCATGATGGTCTTGTGCGGGAACAACTCGTAGCTTTGAAATACCATGCCTATCTTCTGCCGGATTTCATGTGCATTTTTTTCGCTTCTGCTTATGGGCTGATCCTTGAATATGATCTTCCCGGAATCAATGGGCTCCAACATATTCAAGCATCGTAAAAATGTGCTTTTACCACAGCCCGACGGACCCACAATCACCACCACTTCACCCTTATTCAGGGAAAATGAGAGATCGTTTAAAACCGGCTTTCCGTTCTCATAAGACTTTATTAAATGTTCTACCTTTAATATCTCTTCCTGTTTCTTCATATCCTCAATCCTTTAACTTTTTCTCTAATACAGCAGATATCCTGGAAAATGGATAACAGATCAGAAAATACAGGATAAAGATGGCACCATAGACCCAAAGAGCCGCTGTGGGCGTCGTATATCTGGATGCATCTATAATCTGTTTTCCTACTTTTACCACCTCCACGACTCCAATCAGAACCACCAGTGAAGTCGTCTTAATCATCCGGGTCAGCAGATTGATTAAGGAGGGCAGCAGCCGGCGCACCGTCTGGGGGATTATGATATAGCAGGATACCTGCAATTTTGTCATCCCAAGTCCAAATCCGCTTTCATATTGGTGAGCTGGTATGGATATCAATGCACTTCGTACCAGATCACCCATCTCCGCCGTTCCCCAAAAGGTGAATACGATGACCGCTGCCATTTCCCCGGATAAATTCATGCCTATGTGTTTAGCCGCTCCGAAGTAAACCAGAAACAGCAGCACCAGCTGAGGCATGATACGTACAATCTCCAGATAAATCCGGCATAAGAATCGGATGACCTTATTATTACTGGTCATGACCATTCCCAGAAGGATTCCCAGCACCATGGACAATCCCATGGATACTACAGCAATTCGAAGCGAAATCAGTAATCCTTCCAATAATCTCAGGAAATTAGTTCCCTGAAACAGCACTTGTATTCCCGAATCCTGCATAGCGAACCCTCCTTTCCACCCATGTACAAATCAGTGAAACCGGCAGCAATATGGCCAGATATGACAGAACCAGCATGAAAAGTGCCTCGTCTGTCTTATAGTAGATGCCGATCAGATCCTTAGCCACAAACATCAGATCCGCCAGAGCCACCGCACTGAATACAGAGGTCTCCTTAATCAAAAATATGATATTGGCGCATAATACCGGGATGGACGTTGCAACTGCCTGAGGCAGTATGATGTGACGGAACACCTGCCCCTTCGTAAATCCAAGGCTGAGTCCCGACTCCATCTGAATGGAGGCCACATTGTCTATTCCGGTTCGGAATGCTTCTGCCATGTAACTCCCTCCCAGAAATGACAACCCGATAATCGCACAAGTTTCAGAACTGAATACAATTCCAAGTTTTGGAAGCCCGAAGTATAAAAAGAAAAGCTGAATTAACAATGGCGTGTTTCTGGACACTTCAATATAGATATTTACCACCTTTCCCAACACCGGGATCTTCAAGGCCTTAATCATACTGCAGATAAGCCCGATGACGAGAGACAGTACAATTCCAATAAAAGAAATGGTAATTGTCATCTTGGCCGCTTCCACATACAGTGGATAATAGTTTTGGATAAAATTAACATCCATCTTTCCTGTCTCCTTCTTCTTTATGTTTTAAGATGTCTCCTAACAACTCATCTTCCTCCCATCTATATGTTATTCATTTTCTACTAATTCCGGTAATCTGTCTGCATCCTGTACAAAGAGAAAAGGAAACAGGCACATGCGTACCTGTTTCCCTTCCCTCACTACTTCCATATCTATCAGGAATTAAAAATCAGATATTCAGGCGCGCACATTAATAAGCCATATGATTACACATACAACTACAGCAACACATCATCATATTCTGATTGCTCTTCTGCTGCAAATACCTTTTCATATCTGATTTCCTCCCTACTATTCCTATCACTTTTATAGGAATAGTATATTCATGTTTTTAACAAATGTCAATACCTTTTTTAAAATTCTCTCTCCTAAAGCGTCATGCACATCCCCAGAGGGTTTCTATGGTGCAAAAAAGCCCGTCCAGAAGAAACTAACTTTCTTGCTGAACAGGCTAAACGTTCCACTCTTATTCCTTATCGTAGCTTTCCAGAAAATGATGTCTGACTCCATCTTTCTTGTAACCAATCACGGTATTCAAGTTTACATTTTCCACGCTTTTGAAAATATTACTCTCTATGGTTGGGTTGACCTCCTTCAATTGTCGAATCAGGTTCTTGATCTCCATTCTTTTGGAACTTGAACTACCATCGTCCCTGCAGGTGCTACAGGTATCCGTAAAACGGCAGGCACATTGAATGAATCGAAGATCATTGTAGTCTCTCCAATGTTTTATATCGTCTTCTCTAATCAGGTACATGGGGCGAATCAGCTCCATTCCTTCAAAATTCGTGCTGTGAAGCTTTGGCATCATCGTCTGCACTTGAGCACCATACATCATGCCCATCAGAATCGTCTCTATCACATCGTCATAATGGTGTCCCAGAGCGATTTTATTGCAGCCCAGTTCTTTGGCCTTATTATAGAGATACCCACGCCGCATCCGGGCGCATAAATAACAGGGAGATTTCTCCACATCGAAGACAGCATCAAAGATATTCGTCTCAAATATGGTAATGGGAACATTCAACTTCTTTGCATTATCCTCAATCACCATGCGGTTTGTCTCATTATACCCCGGATCCATCACAAGGAATACCAGCTCAAAGGGAAATTTATTGTGGCGTTTTAGTTCCTGAAACAGCTTTGCCATCAGCATGGAGTCCTTACCGCCCGAGATACAGACAGCAATCTTATCCCCTTCCTGAATCAGCTCATAGGTGTTTATGGCCTTTGCAAACCTGCTGAATAACTTTTTATGGAACTTTTTACGGATACTTTTTTCAACTTCCTCACACTTTTCATCAATTTCATCCTGTGCTTTTGTCTGTAGCATACCATTTCGCAGCCATTCTCCATATCCACCACTCAGGCTGGCACAGTCATATCCCTTTTCAGCCATATGCTCAGCGGCTTCTTTACTGAAAATACCCCTTGTGCAATATAATATAACTTTTTTATCTGCAGGCAATTCTCCCTTGCCCTGCTCCAGATCTTCTCTGATGATATTAATAGCTCCAGGTATAAAACCATACAGATAGGTCTGCTCATCTCTAATATCCACCAGAACATAACCATCTTTTTCAAGATTGTTAAGCTCTTCTACCGTAATTTCATAATTGTGCTTCATCTATTCTCCTCTATTCCTATCAACGTACTACACGGAATGTATCTACGCTCTATCTCTGTTTATCGACGATTCAACGTCACATCTCTCACTTATGTCATTTCGACACAGATTGTATTATACAGCGAAGAAGTCTGAAACGCAAATGAAATTCGAGTAATTGTTCAAGATACAGTCTTTTCTCTAAAACTGATTAATCAGTCCGCTGATCCCTTCTTCTTTGAATAAATCTTTATAATAACCGATCTCATCCTGAATCAGACCATCGATGACCTTCATGCCCAGCAATTCCACCGGAGCTTTATCATCGGTCAGGAGATACCCTCCTTTTTCATAGATCTGTAAGGAATCCGCCACATGCTCCAGCATAGATCTCAGCTCTTCATCCTGAACTTTTTGGATATTATCTATTAACGCAGTCTGTCCATTCACATTGCTGGTGGCAAAAAGTTCCCTGTTCGTAGAACCGTATACATCCGCGGTATAGACCTGGGGAAATACATTGGCGATGGTATCGGAAAGATATTCGTTGATATTTCCCTTTTCATCGGAATGCATATTCATATTGACCACCATGACCCCATCCTCCTTCAGATGGTCTTTTACCATGGTAAAAAATTCCACAGATGACATCTGGAAGGGGATGGTAATATCCTGATAAGCATCAACCATAATCACATCATACTTCTTATCCACCGCCTGCAGATATGCCCGTCCATCATAAGTGGTCACATCCACCGTTTCCGGCAATTCAAAATACTTATGAGCCAAATTCGTAATCTTCTCGTCGATCTCAACGCCTTCGATACGCATACCTTCAAAATATTTCATACATTGGCTGGCATAAGTTCCGGTACCCATACCAAGTACCAGAAGCTCAGAATCGTCCTTCTCCCCGATCCCTGCCATCACAGGAGCGGCCAGTGCATAATCATAATACATGCCCGTCAACGTATCCTCTTTCATCATAATGGACTGCACACCAAAAAGCACATTTGTGGACAGTATCACACTACTATCGGTATCTTTGACCTGCAGATAATTATAGATAGACTCATCTTCCTCCAGAAGATTGGTTTCCCAAAAGGCAAAGCTATCGGAATTACCAAAGATACTGCAACATACAAAGAGTAGAATTGCCGTGACACTTACCACTTTTTTCGTCTTTTTGCTAAAGAAGTAAAGGAGTCCAAGAACCAATAATATTCCGGAGAAAATTAAAAAGGTAATGGATGTGCCCACTGCCGGTATTGTGACAAAGGTGGGCATAAATGTTCCGATGATACTTCCAATCGTGTTAAATGCACCCAGAGTGCCCACGGTCTTACCACTGTCATCCAGACTATCCACCGTATACTTCACCAATGACGGCGTAACTGTACCCAACAAAAACAGCGGGAATACAAAGATCACCATACAGGCGATAAATGCCGCAAGGATCAGAAAATTATTGTTAACAACCAAAATCAGCAATGCCGAGATTCCGAGGATAATATATCTGCCTGCCAATGGAATCGCCGCAATCCAGATTGCCGCTATTATGATTCGCAGGTAGAGTTTATCCGGATTTGGATTCTTATCCGCACTTCTTCCACCCCAGATATTTCCCAATGCCATGGCAATCATGATGGTTCCGATGATGATGGTCCATACAATCTGGGATGAACTGAAATAAGGGGCCAAAAGGCGGCTGGCTCCCAGTTCAACGGCCATCACAGACATTCCGGCGAAAAATTCAGTCATGTACAAGTAGTATTTGTTCTTTAGGATATTCCGAGTCTTCATGTTTTTCTCCTTCTGAACGTGCATTCCTAGTTAGCACTGCACGATTTTATATACGTTCTATTTTATAGGTGAAATCATACTTAGTCAATAAACTTTCCTATGATATTAAAAAAGAGTCCGGCTTGCCGGACTCCCTATCAATGTTCCATATCCATCGAGGTACTTTACTGGCCTTTAGGATTTACCTTCTTGCCAGCTCCCTGGTGATTTCCTCCCAGGATACACCCTTTTCCACCATCAGTACCATCACATGATAAAGGAAATCAGAGATTTCATACTTAATCTCCTCTTTATCTGGATTTTTGGCCGCAATCACAATCTCCGTACATTCCTCACCCACTTTTTTCAGGATTTTATCAACGCCCTTGTCGAAGAGGTAATTCGTGTAAGAACCATCCTTCGGATGCACCTTTCGATCCTGAATAACATCATAGACATCCTGGAATACACGTAAGGGATTGGTATCCTCGTATTCTTTCCGAACAAGCTCCTGAAAGAAGCAGGTACGGCTTCCCGTGTGACAAGCCGCTCCGATTTGAGAAACCTTGGCCAGAATCGTGTCATTATCACAATCCAGAGCCAGTGACTTCACATACTGAAAATGTCCGGAAGTCAGGCCTTTAGTCCATAATTCCTGTCTGCTGCGGCTCCAGTAGGTCATCTTTCCCGTGGTTAAGGTCTTGGTATACGACTCTTCATTCATATAAGCCAGCATCAGTACCTCATCGGTCTGATAATCCTGTACGATCACAGGTACCAATCCATCTGAATTGAGTTTGAACTTAGACCAGGGTACCTTGGTTTCAAAGGTATTCACCTGGATTCCCTCATTCTTACACCTTTCCTTAAATGCCATAAGATCCATGTGGGGATTGCTGACAGCCAGGCCGGTTACGGCCTGAACCCCATCCTTTGAAATCACACCAAAGGCATCCTCATCCACCAGAACCAGACACGGTAGTTTACTTTCTTTTTTGAGTTCCTCTTGAATTCCGGGGCTGGTCAATATCATCCCGCCATATTCTTCTATGGTATCCCGCCAGCTTCTATAGACATCCAAAGAAGGCAGATAGATCACCATCTTTTCTTTTCCAAACTTTTTGGAGACCTCCTCCAGCAGTTCACAGTTGGACTCTTTTCCAAAGTTCAGCACTGTCTTTCGGCATCCGGCGTATATCAACTTTTTCACATCTTCCATTCTCTGGATATTTCCCGCTCCGATTACCGGAACTTCCGCCGCTTCACAAATTTCTTTGATAACAGCAATCGCTTTCTCATGCTCATCAAATTCCCTGGAGAAATCAAAGACCAGAAGTTCATCCGCCCCTCCATTTCCATAAGTCTTAGACAATTCCGCTGGATGGAACTGGTCCAAATCCTCCACAGAGTTGAATCCGGCCTTGGCCTTACCACCCCTTAGATAGATGCAGGGTATGATTAATTTATCCATAATTGCAATCGTTCCTTTCCTAATCTCTATAGACTGCCCTTCGTGGACAACACATCCTTGATTCTTGGATCAAATCCAGTGGCCTGGTCCAAGGCCTTCGCAAATGATTTAAACATGGCCTCAGCCTTATGATGATTATTATATCCTTCCAGGATTTTAAGATGGAGATTCATGGCACTGCTGTAAGACACTGCATAGAAGAACTCTCTGATCATCTCGGTCTCCATACTACCCACCATTTCCTGGGTGAATTCACCGTCGAATACAAAGAATGGCCTACCACATAGATCCACGGCACAGAGTACCAAAGTCTCATCCATGGGCAGAATCATACTGCCATAACGGCAAATTCCTACCTTGTCACCCAGAGCCTCACGTATGGCCGTACCCAGTACGATACCCGTATCCTCTATGGTATGGTGCCCATCCACCTGCAAATCGCCCTGGACCTTCACATCAAGGTCGAAAAAACCATGACGGGCAAACCCGTCCAACATATGATCAAAGAATCCGATCCCTGTATGAATATCCGCCTTACCGCTTCCATCCAGATTGAGACTGATCTTAATCTGAGTTTCTTTTGTATTTCGCTCTACTACCGCAATTCTGTCCGCCATGACGTCCTCCTAATCTTCAAATCTTACCGCAATGGAATTGGCATGTGCCGTCAATTGTTCCGAGGCTGCAAACTGCTCAATATCCTTATGTATCTTTTCCAGCGCTTCCTTCGAATAATATATGATACTGGATTTCTTCACAAAATCATCTACGGAAAGGGGAGAAAAGAACTTACTGGTTCCATTGGTGGGCAGGATATGGTTTGGTCCTGCAAAATAATCGCCCAATGGCTCACAACTATACTCACCCAGGAAGATCGCACCTGCATTCTTAATCTTGGTCATCACCTCAAAGGGATTCTCCATTACAATTTCCAAATGTTCGGAAGCGATGTCATTGGCAGTTTTTATGGCATCTTCCTGGTTCTCTGCTACTAAGATATATCCAAAATTCTCCAGTGACTTCTCCATGATTGCTTTTCTGGATAGAACATTCAAAAAGCCATCCACTTCCTTTGAGACCTCCTCTGCCAACTTCTGGCTTGTGGTGATCAAAATAGCAGATGCCAGCTCATCATGTTCGGCCTGAGACAGCAGATCCGCCGCCACATAACGGGGATTGGCACTCTCATCCGCCAACACCAGAATCTCACTGGGACCCGCTATGGAGTCGATGCTTACATTCCCATAGACTGCCTTTTTGGCCAATGCCACAAAGATATTACCGGGACCCACGATTTTATCTACCTTTGGTATGCTCTCAGTTCCATAGGCAAGAGCCGCTATGGCCTGTGCCCCGCCTAATTTATAAATTTTGTCAACTCCGGCTTCCCTGGCCGCTGTCAAAACCGCCGGATTCACCTTTCCTTTGGCATTACAGGGGGTGGTCATAATAATCTCTTCCACACCCGCAACTTTTGCAGGCATCACATTCATCAATACAGACGATGGATAAACAGCTTTTCCCCCCGGCACATAGACACCGACTCTGGACATTGGAGTAACCTTCTGTCCCAGAATAGTTCCCTGTGGGGTGCTGTCAAACCAACTGTTTTGCTTCTGCTTCTCATGATAATCCCTGATATTAACAAGGGCTTTTCGGATAACATCCAGCAAAGAGGGATCCACCTCTTCATAGGCCTGTGCTATCTCCTCATCCGTAACCTGAATACTTCCGGCGTCTATCGTTGCCCCATCAAACTTCTTGGTATAGCGAAACAGGGCCTCATCCTTGTCCTTACGCACCTGGGCTATGATCTCTGCGACTGTCGCTTCCTGCTCCCCGTATTGGGTCGGGCTTCGCTTTAACAGATTCTCCAGAATGTGATCCGCTGTTTCTTTTGTTAATTTAACAATCCTCATACCTTATCCTCCCTAGTCGATCCCGCAGTCTATTTCCTGTCTATTCTCTATGCTTTTGGCAGCGCCATCTTAAGCTGATGAATCAGGCTGGATATCCGTTGGTTTTCCATCTTCATGCTGATTTGATTGACCACCATACGGGCAGATAAGGGGCAGACCTCTTCTAGAACCTGCAGACCATTCTCCCGCAGGGTACTTCCGGTCTCTACGATATCCACGATCACTTCAGACAGCCCCACGATCGGAGCCAGCTCGATGGAACCATTGAGTTTAATGATCTCCACCGTCTGATGTTTTTTGTTATAAAAATAATCTTTGGCTATATTAGGGTACTTCGTAGCAACCCGTATTAACTGATTATGATTCAGGTATTGTCTCGCGGATTCCGGACCACAGACACACATCTTACATGCACCATACCCCAGATCCAACACTTCATAAAGCTTCCGGTTCTCCTCCAGGATGGTGTCCTTGCCCACGATACCGATATCGGCGGCTCCATACTCCACATATGTGGGCACGTCCGGGCCCTTTGCCAGGAAGAAACGCAGCTTTAATTCTTCATTTACAAAGATCAGCTTTCTGGAACTCTTATCTTTCATCTCTTCGCATGTAATTCCGATTTGCTCGAATAGCTGCATGGTCTGTTCAGCTAATCTTCCTTTTCCCAGTGCAATTGTCAAATATCTCATCATTTCCTCCACTCTTTTGTGCCGTACACTCTTACAGATATTTCGAAGTATCTATATTCTGGACCTCTTCATTCCAAAGGTTGATGGCAAAGGCTTCCTGCTCGGACTGAAGATATACAACGCCTCCAAAATGAGCCCTTCGTCCATAGGCTTTGTAGTCTTCCAACACACGTCCCCGTTCAAATCGGACGCAGGCCACCTCCATACCAGAGGAGCGATGTTCTGAGGCCATCCGCACTGCCATATCCTCCAGAAAATCCGCGTAAAGGATCATGGTCTTGGAATTACGCACGGGAAGCTTAATATGTT
>DVNN01000293.1 GCA_018714325.1 Candidatus Pelethocola excrementipullorum | reverse complement strand
AGTATTATTGGGGCGTATAACGCGGAATTCCAGAGCCTAAGATAATCTAGAACTCCTGCAAATGCAAGAATATTCATACAATTCCTGCAGGGCAGAGTTTTGAAACCCTAATCATATGCCATAGATAGGATAATTACTTTTAGTAAAGGGAGCGTGATATTATGGATATTAAGAAATTAGCTGAAAAATATGATGATTATGTGATTCAGCAAAGAAGATTCTTCCACCGGTGTCCGGAGCTTAGCTTTGAAGAGGAGGAGACTACTCGTGAGCTTAAGGAGCGTCTGGAGGAAATGGGAATCCCGGTGATAACCTTTCCTGATTATCACGGCCTGGTTGGTATTATTGAGGGTGGAAAACCGGGTGGTACGGTAATGTTAAGGGCGGATATCGATGCGCTTCCTGTGGAGGAAAAGACAGGGCTTCCCTTTGCTTCAACCAATGGAAAGATGCATGCCTGCGGCCATGATGCCCATATGGCAATGCTCCTTGGCGCCGCCAGGATTCTTATGGATTGCCGGGAAGATATAAAGGGCACCGTTAAGTTGTTATTCCAGTCGGCGGAAGAATCCTGCCATGGTGCGGAATATTATGTGGAAAAAGGCGTCTTAGACGACTCGGAAGCCATCTTCGGCATGCATATCTGGGGAACTTTGGATGCTCCGCTTATTAATATTGAGGGTGGGGGAAGGATGGCCTCCTGTGATAATTTTACGATAACTGTGAATGGCATCAGCTCCCATGGTTCAGCTCCTCATCTGGGGAAGGATGCCATCGTCGCTGCTGCATCGATCGTAATGAACCTCCAGACCTTTGCGAGCCGTATGAACGATCCCCTCAATACCTTGGTGGTATCCATCGGAACAATTCATGGGGGGCAGCGTTTCAATATCATAGCCAATGAGGTGAAGATGGAGGGTACCATTCGGACCTATTCAAGAGAACTGCGCAAAACCATGGAATCTCAGTTGCGGAATATTATCTGTAGCACCGCACAGGCCCTGGGCTGTACCGCAGAGCTTGACTATCATGCCTATCTGGGTCCGGTCATCAATGACCACGAAGATTTGAATCGAATCGCCCGGAATGCGGCGGTGAAATTATATGGTGAGGAGAGCATGACTACCATGCCCCGTCTTACGGGATCTGAGGATTTCTCCATGCTGGCAGATAAAATTCCCGGGGTATATGGGTTTATCGGCTGTATCAATAAGGAAGCAGGGGCCATCTATTCGAATCACAACGACAAGTTTACGGTGGACGAGACCGTACTTCATCGAGGGGCTGGGCTTTATGCACAATTTGCAGTGGATTTCCTGGAAGAGAAATCTTCGCAAGAATTGCGAGAGCACAAAGTGCGTAGCAATTCGTAGGTATCATGGGGTCAAAAGGTATCATCGAGTTTTGAAGCGTTAAATCCTCAGGAAGAGCTGTTTGGATGCAGCGATTTTCTTCCTGGGGATTTGCATTTGGAGGGGAAGTATGGATTTTAGAAAACTAGAATATTTTATTGCGGTCTGCAGGCGTAAAAGTTTTGTGAAAGCAGCGGAGGAGCTGCATGTGTCGCAGCCTTCTGTGACAACGTCTATCCGCAATTTGGAAGAAGAATTGGGTATGGTTTTGATTCTGAGAAAACGTGGCGGAGTCGAGATGACGCCGGAAGGGAAGCTCCTGTATGAATACGGGCAGAAGATTTTAGAGGACATAGAGGCCGTAAAAAGGCAGATGAAAAGCATTTCTCAAAATCATAAAATACTCCGCATCGGGATGCCTCCTCTTATGCAGTCCAACCCATTTCTTGATTTGATAGAGGAATTTCAAAAGGAAAATGAGAATATTGAAGTAACTATCATTGATCATAATACAAAGGATATTGTAGAACAGCTAAAAGATGGTAAAATTGAACTTTGTATTCTTGCGGTCTTTGATGAGCTGGATAAAGGATTATCCGGTGTCACGATTGGAGAGGGAAAAATCTGTGCATGCATAGATGAAAGGCACAAGCTGGCAAAGGAGCCGGCCATTCCTATAGAGGCTTTGGGAGGGGAAACGATTATTAAGCCTGGGCTGGAGGTATTTAGGAGCGGATTCCTATGTTCTATGGTGAATAAGGAGTGTAACAAAAGAGGTTTTTCTTTAAAAGAGGGTAAGACGATTGCACAGTTATCCCGGTATTTTTGGGATATCACTAATAATAACTATGTGGGATTTTTCTATGATGATTTATGGCATAAAGGAGTTCAGGAATATCTGGGGGAGGCAAAGGTACAGACCGTGCTTCGTAAGCCATTATTGCCGGAATTCAATTATGAAGTGGTCATAGCATGGAATGACGAGAAAAAACTATCCCGTTGTGCAGATCAGTTTATAAAATTAGCAAAAACAAAAGAAGCGGCACTTCATTAACAAGATGAATCCCCGGAAAAGACCTGTTTGAAAACGGTCTTCTCCGGGGATTTTTCTTTGATTAAAAAGTTTGTTTTAAGAATAGAAGGGCCAAACTGCTGGAATGATGAGAACTACCAGCACATAGGTCATCAATAAGAATGGCAGCCCTGCTTTTAACCAGTCTGAGAATTTTAGATGGCCTGGGATTGTAATGATCGTATTGGCTGGTGTTGCAATCGGGGTCATAAAGGAACTATTACATCCGATGCAGATTGCCATGGTGATTGCCCTTGGATCCGCAGATAATCCTGCTGCCAGCGCAAACCCCACGGGGAACAGCAATCCGGCCGCTCCGGTGTTGGAGATAAACTGGGTCAGTGTCGCCGAGATAAAGAACAGTACCGTAATGATGATGTATGGGCTTGGCGTATCCCCCAACAGGGAAAATACACTGTTGGCAATCAGGTCGCTGGCTCCGGTGGAAAGCAAGCCATTCGAAAGTGTTAAGATTCCGCAGATGAATATTAAGGTCGGCCAATTGATACTCTGAAACGCCTTTTTTTCCGGAAAGGCTTTTGTGACGAATAGAATACCGACACAGATCATACCTACCATGGAGGAAGAAATATTAGTGGTCTTCTCAAAGACGATGGACAGAACGAAAATACCGAAGGTAACTCCTGTTATGATCTGTCTCTTTTTCAAATTCTCCTGATCCTGGATTTCCTCTAATTTGGCGGATTCGGATCCATCTTCCACATAGCGTGAAGGAATCAGCTTCTTGTATAGAAGAAGCATGATGATTGCGCCGATTACAGCACAGGGAAGGCCAATCCACGCGAAATCAAAAAATGCAAATCCCTTCATTCCGGCATCTTCAAGAACACCATTTGCCAGAATATTGGTGGTGGTACCAATCAAGGTGATAGAGCCTCCGAAACTGGTGGTCATGGCCATAATCATTAAAGTGGTGCTGCGGCTGATCTTGGTTTGAGAGGAAATTGATATCATAACCGGCATCAAAACCGCAGCAGTTGCAAAGTGGGGAAGAAAGAGGCACATGAGGATGGTGATGAGCATAATGATTCCCAAAACAATAATATCACCATTTTTCTTCTGACCCACCAGTCTCACCGTCTGCTTTCCGATGGCCTGAGCGATACCCACATCAAACATGGCACCGCTGAACAGGAACATGATTGCAGCCAGAAGCGTGGAAGAATTTGTGTCCACAGAGGTGACCTCTTTAAAGTCCATAATTCCCGTAAGATAGAAGGCTGCCATAATAAAGATTCCCACAACGGACATTGGGACTTTATCGGTTAATAAGGCGATGATAGAAACGACTAATATAATAAGGGCAATATATTCAGCTGACATATTCGCTACTCCTTTTCCTTGGTATTTAGATGAATGGCTTGCTGTTTGGAGGGATTAGAGTTTCATAGTTTTCCCTCCCCGCTTCCATTTCCTTATCCTTTTTGGCAGCATCTACTAATTGAGGATCTTCAAATAACTGCACTGCACTCATGGCAAGTACTTTCGCTGCGTTTATCATCCCTTTTTTTGCATAGGATGTCTGTACCTGGGCCACGGTCTGCCAGGTATGCATAGGAGTTCCGGCGGCAAGGCATACAGAGGTTATCTGGGAAGTAGGGACAACCCAACTGACATCGCCTACATCGGTAGAAGCGGAAAATGGGAGATCCCCATCGCCCTTATAAGTACCTGAAAGAGATGGCTCTTCAGGAGTAGTTGTATATGTTTTTTGAAATTCCAAAGCCTGATGTAATTCTTCATCTGTAAAGGTAAAAGGGAATACGGCCTGCATATTTTTATCTAAGACCTTTTCCAGGGTCCGGTTGCGCAGAATGCTTGAATACGCGGTGACAATATTAATATCCACGGTGGTTTCCGTCATAAGTGCCGCGCCTTTGGCAACCTTATTCACCCGCTCCAGGATATGCTTTACCTGTGATGTTTTTGGGGCGCGTATTGCGTATAATACGGATGATTCCGCCTGTACCACATTGGGAGCGTTGCCTCCGGTATTGGTTACGGCATAGTGCACCCTGGCTTCTGGTATGATGTGTTCGCGCAGATAATTGACACCCACACTCATCAATTCACATGCATCAAGAGCGCTGCGTCCCATCTCGGGTGCGGCTGCAGCGTGTGAACTGACTCCGTGAAAATCATAAGAAACTCGGACATTTGCCAGAGAATTTGTGAATAAGCGGTTGTGAGATTCCGGATGCCAGGAAAGGCAGATATCCACTTGGTCAAAGCAATGTTCACGGACCATGAAGGCTTTACCTGCCCCTGTTTCTTCAGCAGGACATCCGAAGAATTCAATTGTTCCGGGGATTTTATGATCTTTCAGATAGTCTTTGATGGCAACAGCGGCGGCAAAAGAGCCTGCGCCCAGAAGATTATGGCCGCAGCCATGGCCGTTTCCGCCTTCCTTAAGAGGACACTTTTCTGTGACCCCATGGACTTGACTGAGATTTGGAAGGGCGTCGAATTCTCCTAAAATAGCAATAATTGGTTTGCCAGAGCCATAGCTGCCCTTAAATGCGGTTGGGATATCGCCCAAAGAGGTAGTTACCTCGAATCCTTCTGCTTTCAGAGCTTCAGTGAATAATTGAGAGGTTTGATATTCTTCATATTTGGTTTCAGCCAGTTCCCAAATCTGCTCGCTGAGCCGGATGGCCGCATCCTGTTTCGATTCGATTAATTTACTGATAATTTTACGATTCATAAGATTGCTCCTTTCTCCACTTTTCTTTTCATTCACACCTCATAAATGTTAAAACCAACCAAAGAGAATACCCCATATTTCTCTTTTGTTCGACAAAATTCGTGAATGTGTTAGAGAAAGTATAGCAATTGTCCAAAAAATAGTACAATACTAATAAACTATCGTAGAATAGGTTTTGGTTATACTAGTGTCGGTTTGATACCTCAGACTGTATGAGCTTAAGAAATTCTGAGATTGCATAGGTTACATAACGGTTAGCTTTAAGATAGAAATATGTATTACGGCTGCTCTGTGCGGCAGGCAGCTTGTAGTAATTGATATTGGGGTGGGGATATGTGCTACGTATTAAGGTGTCGCCTACAAAACAGATGCCCATACCCGAGCAGGTGATGTTATAGGCCGTGACCTGTTGATCCAGCTGCATCAATATGCGGGGAGCAAAACCTGCCAGCCTGCATAGTTCCATTCCCTTCGTGTAGGTATCATTTTCCTGTTTCAGCATGATAAAAGATTCCTGGGAAAAAGACTCCATGGGAACAGGGGAATAGGAATCTTTCAGAAAATCTCCTGACATCATGGAATCGGAAGGCAGCTGATACTTTTGCAGTTTGTCGTTGACGGAAAGGTGTTTTGGGACGGCAAGTATCAAATGTTCAGGTTTATAACTATATTTTTCAAAGATTGTATCGTCGTAAGAGATATTGTCAATGATAATATCTACATCACCGGACAAAAGTTGATTCCTTAATTGTGCGGAATTATCCTCCAGAAGATGGATTGTAATTTGGGGATACGCTTTGGTATATTTCGTAATTAGTGGAGGAAGGACATAGGAGGAATAGAGATTACTTCCGCCTACGGACAGGGTACCTGTTTTCAACTGTTGCAGGTCAGACAAATACTGTGTGAAATTCCGTTCAATCTCCATAATTTCTTCGGCAGCCTGGAGATACTTTCTTCCGCAGTCCGTCAACTCGATGGGATGGGAGCCACGGTCAAAGATGGGACAGCCGATTTTCTGTTCGATACGTTTAATAGAGGTACTTAAAGATGGCTGAGAGATATAGAGTTTTTTGGCTGCCTTAGAAAAACTTTTTTCTTTATTGACTTCATAAATATATTCTTTTCCGCTAAACATAAATGATTCCTCCTAAGTATGAATATAACTTTAACATTATAACAAATATAAATATATTGGTATTTGATTATAATATAAGGCTCTAATATAATGACGTCAAGAAGATAAATTGCCAGGATGTTGAAAAGGAGTGATCAGGCTATGGTAAAAAAGGTACAAGTGGATGGAAAAGATTATCGTCTGGAAAAAGACTCGATAGGTACGAAAGACGTGCCAAAAGAGGTGTATTATGGGGTTCAGTCACTAAGAGCCGCAGAGAATTTCAGAATTACAGGATTATACATGCACCCGGAGATCATCAACAGCCTCGCATATATAAAAAAGGCAGCCGCCATCACAAACTGTGAAGTCGGGATATTGGATAAAAAGATTGCAGAAGCCATCGTCAGGGCATGTGATGAGATTATACAGGGAAGTTTACATGAGTTTTTTATTGTGGATCCCATCCAGGGTGGTGCCGGTACATCCCTGAATATGAATGCCAATGAGGTGATTGCCAATAGGGCAATAGAGATTCTGGGAGGGGAAAAGGGAGATTACACCATCGTAAATCCCAACGATCATGTGAACTGTGGGCAATCCACCAATGATGTAATCCCTACCGCAGGCAAGATGACCTCCAAGCGGCTGTTGAAAAAAGCTCAGAAAGAACTTTTAAGATTACATGAAGCCTTGAGTAAGAAGGCTGATGAATTCGATCATGTTATCAAGATGGGAAGAACCCAGATGCAGGATGCTGTGCCCATACGGCTCGGTCAGGAATTCCGTGCCTATTCCGTTGCAATTCTCCGGGATATCAACCGGATGGAAAAGGCCATGGATGAGATGCGCACCATCAACTTGGGGGGAACTGCCATAGGAACCGGATTAAATGCGGATGAACAGTATCTGCAGAGGGTCGTGCCAAATCTCAGTGAGATATCAGGCATCAGTTTTGTCCAGGCCTTTGATCTAATCGATGCAACCCAGAATCTGGATGCCTTTGTAGCCGTATCAGGCGCCGTGAAAGCCTGTGCGGTTACGCTTTCCAAGATTGCCAATGATCTTCGCCTGATGTCCTCGGGACCGAGAGCCGGCTTAGGTGAGATTAATCTTCCTGCGAAACAAAATGGTTCCTCTATCATGCCGGGGAAAATAAATCCGGTGATTGCAGAGGTGGTCAATCAAGTGGCCTTTAATATCATTGGAAATGACCTGACCATTACGATGGCGGCAGAAGGGGGGCAGTTGGAGCTAAATGCCTTTGAACCCATCGTATTTTACTGCCTGTTCCAGTCCATAGATACCCTGACTTATGCGGTAAATACCTTTATCGACAACTGCGTATCGGGAATCACGGCCAATGAAGAACGATGTCGTGAATTGGTGGAAAACAGTGTTGGAATCATCACTGCACTTTGTCCCCATATAGGGTATAAAAAGGCCGCTGAACTCGCAAAAGAAGCTATTCTTACAGGGAGACCCATCCGCTCATTAGTTCTGAACGAGAAACTGATGACGGAGGATGAACTAGACACAGTGCTCAATCCAATTGGTATGACAGAACCTGGTATCTCCGGAAAAGAATTGATGTTAAGAAAATAATACGGCCAAGAGGCAGGAGCAGCTAAATAAATCATAGCTACCCCTGCCTTTTTATTAAGAATTATAGACAAATGCGTAGATAGTACAGCAAATTTCAATGATAAAGCCTATGGATTAGAGCGTGAATTTGAATATAGAGGTTGACAATATTACTAATTAGTAATATAATGTGAATATGAAAACAAAAAAACAGTATGGTGAAAGCAATGATTTGAATCTCAAAACAGTGATTGCGCTGAGCCGCTCAAATAATAAGATGCAGAAGCGTTCAAACGCTATCTTCAGAGATGCGGGTCTCACAACGATGCAATTTTCCGTTTTAGAAGTGTTGTATCATAAAGGTGATTTGAAAATAGGAGAAATCATAAGTAAGATACTGGCCACAGGCGGAAATATGACTGTTGTAATAAATAATCTGGAAAAGGAGAAACTGATAGAAAAGTGTCCGGATCCGAAAGATAGCAGGGCAAGCGTAATCTCAATCACCGAAAAAGGAAAGAAAAAGATGGAAGATGTTTTTCCAAAACATTTACAAGATTTAGAAATATTTTTCTCTAAGATTACAGAAGAGGAAAAAAAGAATCTGATACAGATTTTAAAAAAACTGGATGAGTAAAACTTCCCAAATCCAGGGCAGCAATTGTAAGAACATAGTGATGTAACTAAATTATGGACTCTATAGAAAGGAAGATTGTATTATGAGTATTCGTGAAATTAAAAAAACAGTAAGAGGACAAAGAGCAGTAGATGGTGCAGGTGTAAACTTGGTTCGTGTATTAGGCAGAAGTGATGTATATGATTTCGACCCATTCCTAATGCTGGATGCCTTTGATTCCACAGATCCTGAGGACTATATCAAGGGATTTCCGATGCATCCACATAGAGGTATTGAGACGGTAACTTACTTGATTAAGGGTGAGTTTGAGCATGAGGACAGCTTGAAAAATGTGGGGCATCTTAGGGATGGTGAATGCCAGTGGATGACATCTGGAAGTGGAATCTTACATCAGGAGATGCCAAAACCGGCGGACAGAATGTTGGGTGTTCAGCTCTGGGTCAACCTTCCAAAAGAGGATAAGATGACAGCTCCCCGTTATTCTGATATTTCTAAGGATATGATTCCGGTAGTAGATGAAGAGGATGCGGTTGTTCGCATAATCTCCGGGGATTATAAGGATAAGGCAAAGGGGGTGGATCCGGCTTTTGTCAAGGCAACTTTATATGATGTAACGGTTAAACCTGGGAAAACCGTCACAATCGATACGAAGGAAGAGGATAATGTTTTTATCTTCCTGATTGAGGGAGACGGACTGGTAGGCGATCATTCCATATCTGAAAAGACAGCAGTACTTTTTGGTGAGGGATCCTCGATTCAGGTATCGGCTAAAGAACGTGAAGTGAGATTCATTTACTTTGGTGGTAAACCGCTGAATGAGCCTATCGCATGGGCAGGCCCCATTGTTATGAATACCAAGGAAGAGTTGTCAGAGGCATTCAGTGAACTGGAGCAAGGAAGTTTCATTAAGCATGATTAAATCTGATAGTTAAGGTAATTGTTGAGGCTGTGACCGGTGATTTTATATCGCCGGTCACAGCCTCTTTATTAATAGAGTATAAAGTTTTGATAAGGTGTTGCGATATATGTTGTTCTGAGATAGAATATCTAGGTAAGCGTTTGTAATTTAATGAAAAAGGAATTGGTTAGCCGGGTGATGAAGATGAAACGAAAAATAGGATTGGCCTTTATAGTTGTTGTGGTTTTTATAATTGCAGCAATTGTTGGGCCTTTTATGCATTATAAAAAGGTATCAAAGAGTACAAAAGAGAGTTTTAACGTGGAAGAATTTTATGGGGATCAGGAAGGGAGCGATCGTGCCCAACTGTTGGAAACCAACATCAGTGCCTGGGATGAGAGAATCCGTTTGTTCGAACAAGCTCAGGATAGGATCATCATGAGTACTTTCGATATTCGTCCGGGCGAAAGTGCCAAAGATGTGCTGGCCATGCTTCTGCATAAGGCCGAAGCAGGCGTCAAAGTACAAGTTCTGGTGGATGGTGTCAGCGGGCTGATACGGATGGAGGGAGAGGAGCTATTCTATGCGGTGTCCTCCCATCCAAATGTGGAAATCAAAATCTATAATATGCTGAATCCACTTCAACTCTGGAAGAGTCAGGGCAGGATGCACGACAAGTATATAATCGTGGATGACCTGGCCTATATACTAGGCGGCCGGAATACCTTTGACTATTTTATTGGAGATTATGCTACGAATGACAGGAGTCGTGACCGGGAGGTGCTGGTCTATAATACAAAGCGGGGGGACGTTGAGGATCATACCAGTTCCCTATGGCAGGTGGAAGCATATTTCAAGAAAATATGGGATTTGGATGTATGCACATATTTCCATAATGATGAGTCCCTTAGAGAGAAGGAGGGAGTTCAAAAACAGATTCTCCTTCTGGAAGAGCGGTATGAGAAGCTTAGAAATGAGAATCCGGAGCTGTTTGAAACACCGGATTATGTGGGACGGACGGTACCGACCAATCAGATTCAGCTGGTATCAAACCCCACGGGAATCTATGGCAAGGAACCAGTGGTGTTTTATGAACTTTCGGAATTGATGAAACAGGCCAGGAGTCAGGTGACAATTCATACGCCCTATGCGGTTTGCAATGGGTATATGTATGATACCTTAAAGGAGATTTGTGATCAGGTGCCGGAGGTTCACATGCTGGTTAATTCGGTAGAGAATGGGGATAATGTGGTGGCTTCCAGTGATTACCTCAAATTCAAGGGCAAGCTTCTGGATACTGGAATTCAGATATTGGAATATGATGGGGGAGAGTCCTATCACGGCAAATCTATCCTGATTGACGACAACCTTTCCGTGATTGGATCCTATAATCTGGATTTGAGGAGCACCTATGTGGATACGGAGCTGATGCTGGTTATTGACAGCCGTCCATTTAACGCTGAATTAAAGGAGGCCATGGACTCGCTGGAGAAGGATTGCAGGACGGTGATCGACGTGGATACCTACGAAACACCAGATCACATTCAGGTTGCGGAAGTACCATTTATGAAGAAGGTGCTCTGGGCATTTCTGGGTATCGTACTGCACCCATTTCGGGTTATGATATAATTATAATGTTACAGGAACTCGCGATGTGAAAAGATGGAGTGCAAAGGTATGATAAGGATTTATATGCAGGAGTTTTCCGGAGAAAAGGGAAGGCGTAAGCACGAGGTGGAGCATGTGACAGGCAGACACCTTCTGGATAGGGTACTAAAGAAAGACTATGGGGTGGAATCCTATAGAATTGAGCAGGAATCCCAGGGAAAACCCTGGCTGCCCTCACATCCTGAGATCTGTTTTAATATCAGCCACAGCAATAATTTGGCGGTATGTGCGGTTGGCCAGGTTCCTCTGGGAATCGATATAGAGAGGATTCGCCCCTTCAATGATAACTTACTTCGAAAGGTTCTAAGCGCTCATGAGCAGGAACTGTTCGAAGAGAAGATGAGCCAAGATGAGCGTCAGACGTTATTCTTTAAACTTTGGACCTTGAAAGAAAGTTTTGTAAAGGCGGATGGATGTGGAATTCGTATTCCCCTGGGGAAAATATCCTTTTCCTTTGGACAGGACGGCCAAATATGGTGTAATCAAAAACAATACAATTTCTGGCAAAAGGAGGTGGAGAATGGGTATTTGATCTCCCTATGCTGGAAAGGTGAGAGGCAAGAACAGGTCCTGCTGGAGTGATAGTAAATGCAAAAGGGATTTAACTGTATTGATTGTCTTTTAAGAAATTGGAATTATCAGGTTAATTTGCTTCTTGGCAGGTAATATTATAGATAGAAGATTTTACGGAAGCGGCCCATGTGTAGGAGGTAATATATGGCGAAAGAGCAGATTGCAGTAGCTGAGATGATTATGAATATGATCCAGGGCAAGACGGAAGGTGTGAGCAGGGTTGACTTTTTCCCCCAGAAGACTAAGTTCCCCTTTGATAAGGAGTATGAACAACCATTTGAGCGGGACACACCCGAGAGTCAGGGGATTTCATCCAGGCGTCTGTCCGGTATGATTCGGGAGTTGGGAGACACGAAGCAGACAGACATGCATCATCTCATGGTGCTCAGGAACGGGAAGGTAATC
>DVNN01000292.1 GCA_018714325.1 Candidatus Pelethocola excrementipullorum | reverse complement strand
ATCACTTCAATCCATCAGAATAATTTCATCCCTCCTTTTGTAAATACTGGAATCTTATCAATCGGGGCATCCACTTCCAGGAATTGACCCCCTTCAAATACCTGCTCATCCCAGATATTTTTCCATGCCGCACCTTCAGGCAGGTACACCCTTCTTTTCGTCATCCCTTCATACAAGACAGGAGCCACCAGCACGTCCGGCCCAAACATATACTCGTCTTCAATCTCCCAGGCATTTTTATCCTCTGCAAAATCATAAAACAAGGGGCGCATAACCGGGCTGCCTTTTTCGTGGGCATCCTTCATAAGCCTGGTGATATAAGGTTTCATCTTCTCTCTCATGGCAAGATAAGTTTTACAGATCTCATAAGCCTCTTCTCCGAAAGACCATACTTCATTATCCGCTCCGGATACACATAAAGCCCCTCCTTCGGTTCCGATTGGCTCTTTTAAGGGTTCTCTATAACCGTGGAGCCGCATAACCGGGCAAAAGGTACCATAGGCAAACCATCTGACCAATAATTCGCGGAAGGAAGGATCATCTGGATTGCCTCCATGAAATCCCCCTATATCGGTGGTCCACCAGGGAATGCCTGCAATCCCCATATTAAGTCCTGCTGCCAACTGATTTCTAAGGCTTGCAAAGCTGGAATGGATGTCCCCTGACCACACAAGTGCGCCATATCTCTGGGATCCCGCCCAGGCGCACCGCAGTAGATTTATGACGTTTTTCTGACCCTCCGCTTTCATGCCGTCAAAGAATGTCTTGGCATACATGGCCGGATAGATATTGCCAACCTGTACGTTGGGCCCCAGGTGATATCTGTAGTTTTCGAAATCGTAAACGGTGTATTCTGGTTCCGCCTCGTCAAGCCAGAATACTTTGATTCCCTTATCATAGTAATTTTCCTTAGCCTTCTTCCATACAAAGTCTCTGGCTTTTGGATTGGTAGCATCGTAATGTATGGTGTTGCCCTGGAAATCCATGGCAATTCTGAATCCCCTCTCGGTGCGGATCAGATATCCCTTTTCCTTCATTTCCTCGAAGTTCTCACTTCTGTAGTCCACAGTGGGCCAGATGGATACCATCAATTCGATTCCCATCTCCTTTAGTTCTTTGATCATGGCATCGGGATCGGGCCAGTACTTCTCGTCAAACCTCCAGTCCCCCTGAAGCGGCCAGTGGAAGTAATCGATGACAATCACCGATATGGGAAGGCCCCTTCTCTTATATTCTCTGGCAACTTCCAACAACTCTTCCTGGGTCTGATAGCGGAGTTTACACTGCCAGAACCCCATGGCATATTCCGGCATCATCGGAACGGTGCCGGTAACACTGGCATAGGCCTCTTCAATCTTCGCCGGACTGTCTTCTGCTGTAATCCAATAATCCAGGGCTTTTGTGGAATAGGCTTCCCAGGTGGTGATATTCTTCCCAAACATGACCCTTCCCACGGCCGGGTTATTCCAAAGGAATCCATATCCCAGCGAAGACAGGGCAAAGGGAACGCTGGCCTGCGAATTCCTCTGAGCCATCTCCAGATCCGTTCCCTTCAGGTTCAGATAGGGCTGCTGATACTGGCCCATCCCATAAATCTTCTCATCAGGATTCGATACAAAACGCATGGACAGACGATAATCCCCGCCCACGATGGGCTTGAATTCTCTGGCCTCCACATCCAATGCACTGCAGTAATCCGCGAATACATCCAGCCGGTTCCTCAAATATTCGTCCAGCAGAACTTCTCCCCTTTGATTATAGAAGGTCATTTTTCCGTATTTGGAAATGACCGCCTTTATCTTTCCATTGGTGATGGTGGCAGAATTTTCTTCTATCATAATCTCAGGCTTACTCTCCACAGGTTCTTCCTGTAATGCCCAGTTTTCTTCGGACATCTCCGCCATCTTCGTGGCTCTCACACGTAGGCTGTTATCCCCCCATGGTTCAATCCATAATTCTTCTGCATCATAATGAAATTTCAGGGAATTCCCCTCTCTTCTGAAACAACTCATAATCTTTCCTCTCCTTCTATGTAATTTTTAGGTATTGCTAAATCTGTAATCATCCTTTCACCGATCCGCTTACCAGACCGCTTACAATATGTTTCTGCATCGTCACGAATATGATGCAGGTGGGCAAGATCAACAGCACCCCATAGGCCATGATACTATTCCACTTGGTTCCATATTGATTCATAAAATTATATATGGCAGCCGTCATAGGGCGCATGGTCGCCTTCGTGTTAAAAGTCATGGAATAGGCCAAATCATTCCAGGCCATCACAAAGCTGAAACAGGCACCTGTAATCACGGCCGGCTTGGATATTGGTATTGCAATTCTGATGAATGAAGTAAAGGGATTGCACCCATCGATCAAAGCCGAATCCTCCAGCTCCTTGGGCATATTTAAAAAGTTGGGCCGTAAGAGAAGTATCGTAAATGGTATGGATATGGTGGCCGTGGATAATATCGGCGCAAAGTAAGTATTCAGCATGCCCAACTTGGAGAATATCAAAAACAAAGGGGTCAGCACCAGGGATGCCGGCAGCATCTGCGTCACCAGGAAAATCAAGATAAAAAACTTGCTTCCCTTGATCTTAAACCTCGCCAGCCCATATCCTGCCGGAATGGAGAAGCAAAGGGAAAGCGCCATGGAACCAAAGGCTATAATAACCGAGTTCTTAAGAGGTGACGCCAGATTCGCTATCTGATCCTTATAGGCCTGCAAGGTAACTTCTTTAGGCCATAAGGTTGGAACGCTTGCAAAGATCTCCCCATCCAGCTTGAACGAGTTAATGATGATCCAATAAATAGGAAACAGGAATATGGCCGCGATTAAAATTGCAATACAGTTCAGTATTATGTTTTTCTGACGCATGGTCAAATGGCCTTTTCGCATCTATATCACCTCGTCTTTCGAAATTGTTTTCAGGTACAGAAGAGCGACGAGAAACAGACAGACAAATAGTACATTGGCCACAGCCGCCCCTTCGCCGAAATGGAATAACTGGAAGGATAATTTATAGGAATAGGTGGACATCACCTCCGTGGCATCCACGGGACCTCCTCCCGTCATAACGTATACCAAATCAAACACCTTGAAGGTATATACAAAACCCAGAACCAGAACAGACATAATCGTGGGCTTCAAAAGCGGCAGGGTAATCCTTGCAAACCGCTGAAAGACATTGGCCCCATCAATGGACGCCGCCTCATATACATCGGTGGAGATGTTATTAAGCCCTGTGGTAAGAAGCAGCATGTTGAATGGAATTCCCACCCAGGAATTAGCTATGATCAGTCCCCACATCGCTGTCTTCTCCTGAATCAGCCAGCCGATTGGTTCCTTGATCAGATGTAACTCCAATAATATGGTATTAATAATTCCATTGCCCTCAGCAAACATAAACTTAAACACCAAGGCCGTCACGGTTATGGGCAGCATCCAGCTGATTACAATAAATCCACGGATGGGCTTTGAAAACGAAAAATTCTTACTGAAGAACATGGCGAATAGAAAGCCCAGCACAAATTGAAAAATCAGGCAAAATATGGTGTAAAAAAACGTCTGTTTCACCGCCCTTGGAAATGTGGGATCCCCAAATACCGCCCTATAATTGTCAAATCCCAGAAAGTCCCGGGCCGAGCTTCCCAATGTGGTTGCCGTAACGTCCTGAAAGCTGATAATCCAGTTATAGACAATGGGATAACCGATGAAGATAAGCATATAGACTACCGCAGGAAGTATGAAGCAGTATCCCATGACCCGCTCCCTCTTTTCACGTTTTGAATTCATAATCACCCATCCTTTCTTTTTTGATGATACCAGGGTCAAAAGCCCACCACATCACAATCTAAAATTGTTTCCGTGATGGGCCTTCCTGTTGTTATTTACTTCAATGATTCATTGATTCCATCGACTTTTGCCTGTGCATCTGCCATGGCGGTATCGACATCTTTCTGGCCCGTGAATACCTCCTGCTCCGCTGTGTAAATAGCTGCTGAGATTTCCGGCCATTTGGGTGAGGGGCCTCTGGACTGAGCCTGGGGCATCAGATCTGCAAACACGGAATTCAACGGGTCATCCTTAAACATTTCCTGGACGTCCACATCGGCTCTTGGTGAAAATCTACCGATTTCCTTGCAGATTTTAGGTGAGTTTTCTTTGTTTGTCATATAGGTAAGGAAGGTCCAGGAAGATTCCACATCCGCCCCTTTACAAATAGCAACATTTTCTCCGCCGAGTACGGACGCATAGTCTCCATCGTCAGCCTTCGGCACCTTTGCCACACCGTAGTTTTTATCTGGCGCATCATCTTTTAATCCTGAAAACTGCCAGGGGCCGTTGATCATCATGGCTGCCTGTCCGGATGCAAACTGTTTCTCCGCATCCGCCTGTGTCCAGTTCACACATTCTTTACCGATATATCCCTTATCCATAAGATTTTTCAGATAGGTAACAGCTTCTTTTGAAGAATCCGATGACAGGTTATTAATATCTCCTCCTGCCGACAACAGCCAAGGCATAAATTGAAATGTTCCTTCTTCATTACCAATCGCAGAAATAGCAAGGCCTTTTACGTCATCTTTGGATAACTGCTCACAGGCTGCCTCAAGCTCAGACCAGGTGGTGGGAACCTCGACTCCTGCCGCTTCCAGCATATCCTTGTCGTAGAACAAGCCAAGGCAGTTGTTGCCCCACGGAATTCCGTACAGCTTATCCTCGTACTTACAGGAATTTAAGGAACCTTCCAGGAAGTCCGCCTCATCCCATGAATCGTACAGGTCTGTAATGTCTTCAAACACTCCCATGGATGCATAGGAATTGTGATCCGGGTTATCCACCATTCCACAGTCCGGGAGTTCACCGGAAACCACTCCTATGGAATACTGCTTCATCAACTCTTCCCGGGGCAGATACTGGGCATTTACATAAATTTCATCCTGGGAATTGTTGAATTCATCCACCGCCTCCATGACGTATTTCCCTTCTTTGTCCTCAGACATATAATGCCAGAATGTGATTTCCTTTTTCCCATCTCTTGTTGCCTCTTCATTTCCGCCGCTGGTTGAAGCCTGGCCTTTGTCTGATTCCCCTCCAGAAGTCTTATCGCCATCTCCGCCACAGGCTGCAAGCGATGCAATTCCCATAGCAACCGTCAACAAAATCGCTATTTTTCTTTTCATTGTAATACCTCCCTTTATTCCTCTGGTTACTTGATAACCCAAGTATATCTTGGTTAATGTTGGAAAAATATTCTATTATCTTAAAAAAAGTGTAATAAAATAAGCTATTTTTCTCTCCTGCTGCTCAATACATACTGTTTGGCCGATACGCCGGTGTATTCTTTAAAGACTTTGGAAAAATACTTCTGATCCGAATATCCCACTCTGCAGGCCACTTCATAAATCTTCAAGTTACTTCCAAGCAATAGCTCTTTGGCATGTTCCATTCTAATTTTCTTCACATAATTAGAGAAGGTAGTTCCCGTCTCCTTCGTAAATAAAAGGCTTAGATATTCCGGGGTCAAACGATATTTTTCCGCAAAGAGATCCATTCCCAGCCGTTGTCCATAATCGCTGTCTATGGTATTCACCATGTCATTCACGACTTTCGAATATCGCTCATCCTCCCTGGGTTCTTCCCGCTCATCCTCTTCCATAAGTCTACTCACCAGCTCTCTTACCTTCGTGATTGTAACTGGCTTCAGAAGATAGTCCTCCACCCCCAGCCGTATTCCTTTCTGGGCATAGTCAAACTCCGCATAACCGCTTAGAATTACAAATCTGCAACGAATCCCATATTCTATAACTTTCTCGATCATCTCAAGGCCATTCATCTTCGGCATCTGGATATCTGTTATCACGAAATCCGGTTCCAGATCCCGGATAAGTTTCAAACCCTCATATCCATTTTCTGCCTCCCCCACCACTTTACATTCGGAATCGATTTTTTTAATCAGGTTTGCCAACCCCTGTCGGATTCTGAATTCATCTTCTACTACAATGATCCTCTTCATAAGTCCTCATCCCTCTCCTTTAAGCTCTTCATGATATTCGGAATAATCATCACGAATTCGGTCCCTTCCCCATATACACTTTCCACCTCTAATTTTGCATCTCCTCTATAATAGATTCTAAGTCGGTTTATCACATTGCTGATCCCGATACTCTCTCCATTCAGCGGACCCCCATCCTCAATCTCCTTGCGGATATCAGCCAGCTTCTCCTCCGTGATGCCGCTTCCATTATCCTTAATCTTCATATAGAGGCAGCCATCCTCCTGAATATAAGCTTGTACAAATATCATTCCGCCCTCTCTTACATTCTCAAATGCATGAAGGATGATATTTTCCACGATAGGCTGCATCAGCATTTTATAGATAGGAAAGCTCAATGCCTCCTCTTGTATATCGTAAGTACTGTCGAAGGAATTATAAAAGCGATCCCTCTGCAGAAATATGTACTTTCTCAGCCAACTGATTTCCGCCTCCAAAACCACCACCGTATCTATGTTGGAAATACTATAGCGCAACAGACTTCCCAACGCACCAATCATATCACTGATCTCCTCTTCCTCATGTTCGATGGCTCTCCAATTGATGGAATCCAGGGTATTGAAGAGAAAGTGAGGGTTGATCTGCGCCTCCAGAGCCTTGATTTCCGCATGCTTTTGCCTGGTGACGGCTTCCTGGATCTCTCTATTTTTATGCTTCAACGTGTTCACAAGGGCATTGACCCGCCTTGTCATCTGATTAAACTGGCGGGCAATTACATACAACTCGTCTTTCTCATCCACATCCACACGAACTGCTTCTCCCTGGGTTATACCATATTCACCTATTCCTTTTGCTATCTTACTGATTGTTCCGATGTATTTTCTGGAAACCAGAAAAACAAGGGTGAAGAATATAAAGGTGATTCCAATTGCAAAGAAAAAGACTATTCTGGTGAAAAGATAAATATTCTTCAAATATACGTCCTGATCTATGATGTTGATGATTTTCCACCCGGTATCCCCAATCCTCTCTTCCCAGATAGATAGATTCGCCCCCTCAGGAAAGATCTCGTCCACAAATTGTCGATACCTTTTCGTTATGTAGGAAGGGTAGTCACTGTCCATGATTCTATCCTCTTCATCCACAATCACAGTCTTAACACCTGTTTTCTCCG
>DVNN01000291.1 GCA_018714325.1 Candidatus Pelethocola excrementipullorum | reverse complement strand
TGATATTTACCTTCGATATGGGAATAGCAGGAGCCGCAGTTGCCACAATTTTAGCACAGATTATCGTTGCTGTTTTGTTTTTGGTATCCATGAAGGTGGTGAAGGACAGACCATTTGAAAAGTTTGATATTATTATAAAACCGGATTCTATGGTAATAAAACAGATTTTTGCCTGGAGCATCCCAATTGCTTTAGAGAGTATGTTTTTTACTATATTATCTATGATAATCTCCAGATTCGTAGCCGCGTTTGGGACATCGGCCATGGCCGCACAACGGGTAGGTTCTCAGGTGGAATCCTTATCCTGGCTTATTGGCGGTGGATTTGCCTCTGCTGTAACAGCGTTTATGGGGCAGAATTTCGGAGCAAATAAATGGAAGAGAATTCATAAGGGCTACCGAATATCCAGTCTAACGATGCTGATTTGGGGTGGTTTTATCACCTTTGTGCTACTGCTGGGAGGACAGGCTTTGATTGGGGCATTCCTGTCTGAGCCGGAAGCTGTGAAGATGGGAGCTTCTTATTTGAATATTCTGGCTGCCTGTCAGATTGTCGCCTGCCTGGAGTACAACAGTGCAGGAGCCTTCAGGGGAATTGGAAAGACCATACCTCCTTCCTTGGTAAGCATTGCCTCAAATGCGATGAGAATCCCCCTTATTTATGTGCTGTCTAATACCAGTCTTGGATTGGATGGTATCTGGTGGGGGATTACGCTTGGATCCGTGGTAAGGAGCCTTTGGATGTTAGGGTGGTATGTGACTATGGCAAGAAAGATGCCAAAGGAAGATGTTGTATAAGATTGGAGTAAATGATGAGTGCAGAAGATGAGATAAATAAAATATTAAATACAGAGAGTCCGAAAGAGTTAATGGCTCAGGCTAAACCATTCCGCAGGCTGATGACTCAATACACCTGTGCAATTATGGAAGTGGAGACGAAAATCAGAGTGTTGAATGAAGAATTCAAGACCGATTATCAAAGAAATCCAATAGAAACAATCAAAAGCCGAATTAAGACCCCGGTGGCGATTGTGGAAAAACTGAAACGCAGGAATCAGGAAGTTTCATTGGAGAGCATCGAGGAGAACCTGACGGATGTGGCAGGGGTAAGAGTGATCTGCTCATTTCCTGAGGATATCTATAAGGTGGCGGAACTAATCGAAGGTCAGGATGATATTCGAATCGTTCTGAAAAAGGATTACATACAAAATCCTAAGCCTAATGGTTACCGCAGCCTTCATCTGATTCTGGAAGTACCCGTGTTTTTTGCGGAAGGAAAGAAGCTGATGAAGGTGGAAGTACAGTTCAGAACCATTGCCATGGACTTTTGGGCCAGCCTTGAGCACAAGTTGGCTTATAAGCATGATATCAAGAATCAAGAGGAAATCTCCAAAGAACTGAGAAACTGTGCAGATATCACCAACAGTGTGGACTACCGGATGCAGGAAATCCGTAATAAGATTGATGAAAACCAGAAATAAAGTGAAAGAATTGAGGGGTTAAAACTACCTTTACCATGATGGGAAACTGTGCTAAACTAAAAAACATGACAAGTATAAAAGGAGTTTAGATGTTAGATGTATGTTTATTGGGAACCGGAGGAATGATGCCCTTACCGAATCGTTGGCTGACTTCACTGATGACCAGATATAATGGAAGTAATTTGTTAATTGACTGTGGCGAGGGTACCCAGATTGCTGTGAAAGAAAAGGGATGGACCTTTAAGCCTATAGATGTAGTGTGTTTTACACACTATCATGCCGATCACATCAGCGGCCTTCCAGGCCTGTTGTTAACCATGGGAAATGCGGAGCGGAAAGAGCCATTGACCTTGATTGGTCCCAAGGGGCTGAACCGTGTGGTTACAGCTCTCAGAGTAATAGCTCCTGAACTGCCTTTTCAGATTCAGTGTATCGAGATAACGGAACCTAAGCAGAAGTTCGAGATTGCCGGTTACCATATCACAGCATTTCGTGTGAATCATAATGTAATTTGTTATGGCTATACCATTGAGATTCCCCGTGTCGGTAAATTTGATGTGGAACGCGCCCGTGCTCAGGAAATTCCCATGAAGCTTTGGAATAGCCTGCAGAAGGGACAAACCATAGAAGCGGATGGCAGGGTATATACTCCAGATATGGTGCTTGGTCAGGATAGAAAAGGAATCAAACTGACCTACTGTACGGATACCAGACCGGTGCCTGCTATTTCGGAACATGCAGCAGGTTCGGATTTGTTTATTTGTGAAGGAATGTACGGAGAACCAGATAAAGATGCTAAGGCTAGAGAATACAAGCATATGACCTTCAAAGAAGCGGGCAGGCTGGCCAAAGAGGCAGAGGTTCAAGAGATGTGGCTGACCCATTATAGCCCTTCTCTAGTCTATCCGGAACAATATCTGGATAGTGTCCGGGAGATTTTCCCAAACACCTATACCGCCAGAGATGGACGTTCGGTGGAGCTGCTGTTTGAAGAAGAATAATATGTGTGATTGAGTTGCTGCTTAAGTCCGCCAAGAGAATGTGAAAGGCTGGGTAGAGCAGAACTAATCCGCTGTTGATAAAAGAAGGTTAGATAAAATGATAGAAAAAGATGTATTAATATTAGCCATAGAAAGCTCATGTGATGAAACGGCAGCTTCTGTTGTTGAAAATGGAAGAACCATCTTATCCAATGTGATTTCATCTCAGATAAAGTTGCACACTTTATATGGAGGGGTAGTGCCTGAAATCGCATCCAGAAAGCATATCGAAAAGATTAATCAGGTGGTTAAGCAGGCGCTGACAGA
>DVNN01000290.1 GCA_018714325.1 Candidatus Pelethocola excrementipullorum | reverse complement strand
AAGAACGCAATCACTTTCCGAAACGGCAGATCCCGTCTGGAAAGCGGATAGGCAAACAGCGTTGTCATCAAGATGCTGCTGATTGTTCCTACCACTGTCACGCCGATTGACACCACATATCCGTGCAGCACCTTTGCCCCGCCCCCTCCCAGAACATACGTATAGGCGTATGCGCTTATTTTCTCAGGAAAAAATGAATATCCATTCATCATCAGCGCAGACTCTTCTGTAAAGGAAGAAATCACAATCAGAAGAAAGGGAACAACGCAAAGGACACATAACAGAATCATAACCGTATGGGTAATGACCACGGAAGGAATTATTTTTTTTCTCATATCAATACTTCCCTTTCATTTATGTAATACCTGCCAAAGCAGAAATGTCCTTCTAGAATAGAGCATTCTCTTTATTAATCTTGTTAACCAGCAGGTTGGCTGAAAATACCACAATGAATCCCAGAATAGACTGCAGAAAACCGGCTGCCGAAGAACGTCCCACATCGTTCAGAGTCAACAGTGCTCTATATACATAGGTATCAATTGTACTGGTGGCATTCAGCAGGGGGCCGGAGTTCATAGGAACCTGATAGAACAGGCCAAAATCGGAATAGAAGATACGTCCGATGGAAAGCAGGGTCAGTGTGATAATTGTGGGCTTCAGGCTGGGAAGAGTAATATACCACACCTGTTTCCACTTGGTAGCCCCATCCACTGTAGCTGCTTCGTAATAAGACGAATCAATACCGATAATCGTAGCATAATAAATAATGGAATGATATCCAAAGCTTTTCCACAGATAAACAAGGCATAGGATGAATGGCCAGTACTGTGGTGAGGTATACCAAGAGATCGATTTCTTTCCCATCCCTTTCAGCAATGTATTATTCACAAATCCACTGTCCTGACTTAAAAATGCATATACAATATAAGACACAATTACGATGGAAATCAGATAAGGAACTAAAATCAGCGTCTGATATGTCTTCCTCGCCTTCATGTTCCCCACTTCATTCAGTAAAATAGCCACCGTAATCGCCAGAATAGTCCCCAGAACAATAAACACAAAATTATAGCTCAGGGTATTTCGCATCATCAAAAATGCATCCTTTCCTGTAAACAGATAGGTAAAATTCCCCAACCCCGCCCAGGGACTCTCCATAATTCCTAATGAATAATTAAAACGCTTAAAAGCCAGTATCAGTCCTCCCATAGGAATATAGTTGTTGATAACCAAATAAGCAGCTCCGGGAAGCATCATAAGATACAGCGGCAAATATCGTTTCCATTTTATTTTTTTCTTTGTTTTCGTCATAGGAAGGTTCTCCGTATTATTTTCCAAGGAATTCATCCAACTGTTTCTGCTTTTCAGCAATAACCTTGTCTTCACCGGCAGTTTTCAGTTCCTCTTTGAAAGACTTCAGTGTGCTCTCTGTATCCATGGAACCACTCATAATTGCGTAGTAGTATTTATTGAATACATTGATGCAGGCGGAATATTCATTGGTAACATCTGTACTGTCAAATACACACCCCAGAGCACCAGATTTGATTGCGTTGGAATCATACTCATGTATTTTTTCAGCAAATCCATCCGCTGACTGATAGGACTCATATCCATTCATCATGTTGGGTAGAACCCATGGGTTTGCGAAGCCACAGCTGTACGTGTTGTTTTCCAGAGTTACACCTTCTGGCAAGGCTGCCTTGCCTTCTTCATTCAGTACGTAATTTTCGCCTTCAATTCCATATAACAACAGATTACAGATATCCGTGTTCGTATACATTTCCTTCAAAACAGCAAATGCAAGCTCCGGATTTTTGGTATTTGCAGCGATTCCATAATCAAGGCGAACTGCACAGTTCGCTGCAGACCAGTTCGGATATAATGTCAGGTTATAATACTGGGTATCCTCCGTAGTGGAATTATCAGGAAATGCTCCCGCATCAAAACATGCAAATGCTTTTCCTGACTGAATCATGGAAGACCACCCTTCTGTATTACTCATGCAGTCCTGCATAATCAGACCTTCCTGATACCACTCTCTCATAGTAGAAGAAAAATCAATAAACTCCTGGCAATCCGTAACACTGATTACCTCACCGGTAGTTCCATGATCCTCGATTACACCTATAAAATAGCTGTCACCAAGGGAATCATAATTGAGCTGTGACAGGAACTGAGAACCGGACATAGGAACAATTCCGTAAATGTTCGGATATTTCTCCATCGCCTGTAATACCAGATCATGGATCTCATCCATTGTCCAGATTTTGGCGTCATCTATCTCAATTCCCATATCATCAATCATGGCTTTATTTACATGTACAGCAATTTCATTGGAAAAATTGATTACTTCCGGTATTGCATACAATTTTCCCTCTACACGGCAGGAATCAATATATGCTTCATCCAGCCACTCCAGGAATTCTTCACTGCTCCCTTCATAATAAGAAGAAATATCCAAAAGTTGCCCATTTGCCGCATACGTTGCCAGCGGAACCGCATTTAGCAAGGCAATATCCACTTCACCGTCACCCGTGAGCATCAAATTAGTCTGATTCATATAATCTCCCATTCCCAGCCAGGTAAGCTCCAATTGTGCCCCCGCTTTCTCAGCCAGAATCTTATTAATCTCTTCCACGACCTTCGGTGAGTTATCATACTTTGCTCCTGTCATGGTAATCATCTTGATTACAGGGAGATCTGCACTTTCTCCTTTTGCTGCCGAACTGTTTTCTGCTGTCTTTTCGTCTGAACCACTGCCCCCGCAGCCTGTCAGACAAAGACTTGCTGCCATTGAGATTACGCCTGCAACTAAAACTGCTTTTTTCATGAATTTTCTCATTCTTCTTTCCTCCTTAAAAAATATAGTTACCAAATCCGTTCGATCCGATAACTATACTATAAAGAAAAATTATTCTATTTGCTATTTCAATACCGACTTGAAATGTTCGGTTTACGACTTTTATCTATCTTTGAACCTTTCCCTGTATTCATTTGGAGTTATTCCCTCACATTTTTTGAATATTCTAGAAAAGTGCGAGAAATTTACAAATCCAGTCTTTAAAGCAATAATACTAATGGACATATTGGTGGAAGCCAACAGTTCCTTTGCCAGCTTCATCTTTTCTTTTATGATATATTCCTTAATGGTATATCCTGTTTTTTCCTTGAATGCTCTGGATAGATAATCCTCATTCAGATGGACATATACCGCCACATCCTCTCTTGTTAGTTTTTTCTCAAGATTTTCTTTTATATATTTAACCGCCTTATAAACCTGATCCTCCTCTGACGCTGTACTTCCACCCACCTCTTCCAGCATGTTCAATACATGGTCTACCGCCCCCATAAAGTGCTCATATGTATCAAAAGCCATCATATAGTCTTCCAGTGTATATCCTTCCGGAAAAATCTGATCATACATGATATTTTTCTTTTTCAATATTTCCACAAGTGACGCTGTGAATCCACAGTGAAGCTTCTTCAGCGCCGCTGCATACTCATAGGGCTGATAGGCGGGATGTCTAAAGTAGTTGTTGATCTCTCTTCGGATCAGTTCTCCTTTTTGTTCCA
>DVNN01000289.1 GCA_018714325.1 Candidatus Pelethocola excrementipullorum | reverse complement strand
AAGATGTAAAGAAAATCCAGGAAGAGATCGAATACAGGAAGCTGGTTTACCGGAAACAGGCTCTAGAGTCTGTGAAAGAGGCGCGGGCTCATGGAGATCTCAGCGAAAACTTCGAGTACCATGCGGCCAAGAAAGATAAAAACCAGAACGAAAGCCGTATTCGCTATCTGGAGAGAATGTTAAAAAATGCTAACATCGTTGAGGACCATTCAGAATCGGATGAGGTGGGGCTTAATAATAAAGTGACGGTTTATCTGGAAGAGGATGAGGTGGAAGAAACCTATAAGCTGGTGACGTCCATTCGCGGAAACTCCTTAAAGGGGTATATCAGTACGGAATCTCCCCTTGGGAGGGCATTGATGGGGCGCAAATGGGGCGAAAGGGTCAGCGTTAAGGTCAGTGAAACTTACAGCTATGATTTGATTATTCGTCAAATCGATAAATCGGCCAATGAAGAAGAGGATGTAATCAGGAAGTTTTAGCCTGGAGATAAAGCTGAAATCGGATGTTTGGGGGAAGACAGACCATTTTAACGGATAAAATATCTGAGGGAGGTAATTAGATGAATCTCAATAGTTTAATTGGAATCATAATTCCATTCATCGGCACATCACTGGGTGCCGGAATGGTTTTCTTTATGAAGAAAGAGATGGGGCCTAAGATGGAGAAATCCTTGCTGGGATTTGCTGCCGGAGTGATGATAGCGGCCTCGGTATGGTCCTTGATCATGCCGTCCATCGATATGGCAAAGGAACAAGGAGTGATCGAATGGCTGCCGGCAGCCGTGGGCTTTATGGCGGGAATCTTCTTCTTGCTGTTGTTGGATACCGTCATTCCACATCTACATCTAAATGATGCAGAGCCGGAGGGGATTACACCGAAAAGTGCAAAATTAAGAAAAACCACCATGTTGGTTCTGGCTGTCACCCTACATAACATTCCGGAAGGTATGGCAGTCGGAGTGGTGTTCGCAGGAGTTCTGGCGGAGAATCCTTTGATGTCTGCAGCAGGAGCATTTTCCCTGTCCATCGGTATCGCAATTCAGAACCTGCCGGAGGGAGCGATCATATCTATGCCACTTCGAAGTGAAGGATTTTCGAAAAAGAAGGCTTTTGGTTATGGAGCTATGTCAGGGATTGTGGAGCCTATTGCGGCGTTTTTAACCATACTTCTGACAAGCGTCATTCAGCCGGCTCTGCCTTATCTGTTATCCTTTGCGGCAGGAGCCATGATTTATGTGGTAATTGAAGAATTGATACCGGAATCGCAGTCCGGAAAACACAGCAATATCGGTACCATCGGGGCAGCCATAGGATTTGTTGTCATGATGATACTGGATGTTGCATTAGGATAGAATGGAGACAGAAGATGAAGCAAAAAGAAGGAAAACTTAAGAACCTGACCGCTTATTATAAGAATTATAAGGGTCTGTTCTTCACGGATCTGGTGTTCGCAACGGTGGGGTCTGGCATTACGCTGGCCATTCCACTGATCGTCCGATATATTACGGGAACAGTGGTGGAACAGCCGATTGCTGAAGCCACGAATATGATATTTAAACTGGGAGTCCTGCTGATTATCATGGTTCTGGCAGAGATGGGATGCAACTATTATATCACCTATTTTGGTCATATGATGGGAGCTATGATGGAGCGCGATATGAGAAATGAAATTTATTCTCATTATCAAAAGCTTTCCTTTGCCTTCTATGACAACCAGAAGGTAGGGCATTTGTTGTCCAGGATAACCAGTGATTTATTTGACATCAGTGAATTACTGCATCATGGCCCTGAGGATATCATGATTTCCACCATAAAACTGGTGGGAGCCTTTATTATTCTTCTGGTGATCAATGCCCCACTGGCTCTGGTTTCCATCGGGATTGTGTTTTTGATGCTTATATATGCAATCTTCATGAACCGTAGGATGAAAAGCGCATTTAGGGAGAACCGGAGAAGAATCGCGGATATCAATAGTCAGATTGAAGACAGTCTTTCCGGTATCCGTGTGGTAAAATCTTTCGGCAATGAATCCGTGGAGATGAATAAATTCAAGGTGGGCAACGAGCGGTTCGTGGATTCCAAACGCAGAACCTATCGGTATATGGCCATCTATCATTCCGGCATGGGGGCATGTGCCACCATGATAACTGTGGGCGCCCTGGTGGTGGGAGCCTTATTTATGACGAAGAATCAGCTCTCCGCCGCCGATCTTGTGACCTTCCTTCTGTACATCAACAACTTTACAGAACCTGTAAAGAAGTTGGTGAATTTTACGGAGATGTTCCAAAACGGGTACTCAGGTTACGAAAGATTCCAGGAAATCATCGAAATTGCCCCGGATATCAAGGACAGGCCGGATGCGGTACATCTTACCGGAGAAGTCAAGGGAGACATACGGTTCGAAGACGTATCCTTCCAATATGAGGATACCAAGGAAGAAGTATTCTCACATGTGGATCTGGAAGTGAAGCCGGGAGAGTATGTTGCGCTGGTGGGCGGCTCCGGGGCAGGTAAGACCACCCTTTGCAGCCTGATTCCCAGGTTCTATGATGTGACTTCCGGTGGAATCTATCTGGATGGTACGGATATCCGGTCCATCTGCTTGAAGGATCTCCGCGATCATATTGGAATCGTGCAGCAGGACGTTTACTTGTTCGCAGGTACCATCATCGATAATATCCGCTATGGAAAACCGGATGCCACCGATGAGGAGGTTCTACGGGCTGCGCGTGCCGCCAATGCCCATGATTTCATCATGGAGATGCCCGATGGCTATGACACGGATATCGGACAACGTGGTGTGAAACTTTCCGGCGGACAGAAGCAGCGTTTATCCATCGCCAGGGTATTCCTGAAAAATCCTCCGATTCTGATCTTTGATGAGGCCACCTCTGCCCTGGATAATAAAAGTGAGCGGGTGGTGCAGAAATCATTGGAAGAATTGGCGAAGAACAGAACCACCTTTGTTATCGCGCATCGTCTTTCCACAATCAAGAACGCTCAGAGAATTCTTGTATTGAATGAAGATGGTATCGCAGAAGAGGGGACCCACGAAGAATTATTGAAAAAGAACGGAGAATACGCCAAACTTTACCAGATGCAGTTTTAAAAGT
>DVNN01000288.1 GCA_018714325.1 Candidatus Pelethocola excrementipullorum | reverse complement strand
CTATTTTTCTAACTTCCCTACATCTTGGTCAGCTGCATTTTTTTCCTTAAGTAATTCATCAGCTGTTCCTGAACTTTCCCCGGGGCCTCTTCTGGCAGACACGTTTCATCCATTGTATATTTCGCCATACTTGATTTCCACAGTCTCAGATATTCCGTCCCCACATTTAACTTGTTGATTCCCCTTGTAAATGCCGCTTCCAACTGATCCTCAGGAATTCCAGTTCCACCGTGTAACACAAGAAATGCCTCGGTAGCAGCATTGATTTCATCCAATCTTTGAAGATCCAGATGAGGGGTCGACGCATAGATGCCATGAGCACTTCCAATTGCAATTGCCAGACTATCCACCCCGGTCTCATTCACAAATCTGGCCGCAATTTCCGGCTGGGTATAAGCATCTGTATCCAAATCCTTCTCAGCCAATCCGATATACCCCAACTCGGCCTCCACATCGGCACCCAACAGATGGGCCGTTTCTACAACTTTTCGTGTGTTTGCAATGTTTTCCTCCAATGGAAGCATAGCTCCGTCATACATTACCGAGGTAAAACCAGATTTTATTGCCTCAATAATAAATGAATAATCACTGGAATGATCTAAATGTACGCCGATGGGAACAGATACCCTCTCCGCCAGGCTTTTCACTGTACTGGCAAAACCGGCCAGGTTTATCACATTTTTTCCATATGCATGTTCGGGATACAGCATACAAATCGCCGGTTTATTCAATTCCTCTGCGACTGCAATTACCGAATAGATGGTACTATAATCGATACAGTTAAATGCGATTACAGATGTTTTTTTCTCATCTGCCTGCTTTAAAATTTCCCTCACTCTTAAAAATGCCATAAGTCACCTCTCCTTTGTAAATGGTCCTATCATTGATTTTACGGGTTTATTTTCTTTTCGATAATATTATTCTATTTTATTTACCTCAAATTGTCAATTTCTATTTTATATCTTCTAATTTATTGTGTATTTCGCATAATTATATTGTTATTTATATCTTTTTCGATTTAATTATTTGTTTATAATCACAAGTATCTTTTATCTGACCATGAGCTTCTATCCCTGGGAGGCTAGACAGGAGGAATTCAAAAAAAATATCAGGGCATTGTATGGAACAACGCCCTGATATTGCTTCTATATTCTCTTTTCCTATAATATATCCCGAACACACCCAAGCCAGACATTATAAGATCGTATCTATCTTTATAATACCCCTCTGGATTCTCTCTCCTCCAGCTCTTTTATGATGGAAGGATATTTTTTATCTAACCGATATAATGCTAATGTAATAATAACAATAATCCAAACAATCAGCGGCCCTACTTTATAAATATTGATTATCATATCAATTGCACTATCCGGCTGCTGAATCGATCCGGATGAAGAGCTTATATAACCGGCAAAAGAAAGTAAACCTGTCATAATCGCGGTAGAGATGCCGGAACCTACTTTGGCCCCGAAAGAACCGCCTGCAAATATGAGGCTTTCCTGTCTCACATGTGTTTTCCATTGTCCAAATTCCACAACATCGCCCAGGAATCCAAAGATTACTGAATTAAGAGGGGCTAAACCTAATCCACGTACAACACAACTCATCACCACCCACGGCAGACTGGTGGGATTCAATAAAAATATGAGTTGTCCAACTAAGGCCAGGCAAGCTCCTGCCAAAGACATATTTCTCTTTCCAAACTTCTTAAGCAACATAGGGCTGAATAGGGTGGCCCCTACAATAATCAAGGTCTCTGTTAGATACAAAGTACTGTAAAGCCAAGAATCGTTGTGAAAAATATATTTACAATAATAAGGTAAAATTGTACCCGTAATACCAAAAATCACATTCTGCATCATCCAAAGGATTAATGTGGCATAAAAGTATTGATTACACATCAAAGCTTTAAACGACTTCATGACCGGTAACTTTTCTTGTTTATCCTGTGCTTCAATCTGAACCTTTTCTTCGCATTTTGCAAAACAAATGACCAGAAGTATGACTGCCACCACGGCCCATATCATCATTGTTTTTACCCAGGCAGCCTGATCGTCACCCATTAATTTTATCAATGGGAGTGTACAAGACACAGCTAATATTTTCCCAAATGGCGCCATTCCCATTCTGAAGATACTGAGCATATCGCGTTCTCTGGAGATCCTTGTCATCATCGCAGACAAACTTCCATATGGCAAATTAATGGCCGTATAACAAATTGTAGTACAGAAATTATATGTAACAAAAATATAAAGAAACTGCAGTGTATCCGTGGTCTGAGGAACTGTGAATAATAATACTGCCGAAATTGCATATGGCACGCTCATCCACAGAATCCACGGTCTTGATTTGCCCCACTTGGAATGGGTCTTTTCAACGATAAATCCCATTACCACATCGGAAACCCCGTCAAAGATCCTCGACAGCAACATAACCAAACCTACTGTAACCGGGCTGATTCCAACATAATCCGTATAAAACAAGGTCAGTATCGTTGAAATCATTCCAAACACAATATTGCAGGCCGTATCCCCACATCCATAGGCCAGACGAGTTCCTATTGCAATTTTTTCTTCTTTTCTCTCTAGTTTTTCAAAGTGAGTGGTTCTTTCCCCCATACCTTTCCATACCTCTTCATTTTTATAGTCGCAAACTTCAGTAATCACGTTTTTATAACACTAAAGTTTACCGACAGGAGCTGACTCCCATCCGTATAATACCCCAAGTCATCATTTCTAAGAAAGGGGAACTTTCCTGTTCCCCTCACTTAAATTCTTTCTTATGTTAAAATCCTGCATTTGTTAAATTACGGCGTGCTGCTTTAGCAATTGGCAGAGGCACATCAAAAGATTTCACCGGGAACAAATCCTGTTCAACTACTACCCAGCCCTCATAACCGCCCTTTACCAACGCATCATGGAACTTCTCAAAATCAATACTTCCTTTTCCTGGTTCAACCATGATGTCTTCCGTAACCGCTTTGGCAAATGACCACTTTTCCTGTTCCATCTTAGCTTTTACACTCAAGTCACAATCTTTGATATGGATATAAGGAATACGATCGGCATGTTTCAGATAAAAACTAATTGGTTCGCCCCCTCCATATACATGATGTCCGGTATCCAGACATAACTGTACACTAGTATCATTTAATAGAGCCTCAATCTGCTCCTCTGTTTGTACATGGCAGTCCACATGTGGATGGAAGGTTCCAATTAATCCGTGTTTTTCTACACGGTCGGCTGCTCTTTGTACATTTCTGCAGTAGGTAGTCCACTGTTCCTTGGTCAGCTCCGGATTCATAACCAATACTCCGGTTTCCAAATCCGTATACATGCTGGGAAGAAGTACAATGTATTTTGCCTCTGGAAAATCTTTTAAAAGAGCTGCAATTTCATCAATCGTTTTACACATTTCATCGATAGATGTATCGTCCAGAAAATCTCCGCCTACGGTTCCGGCCACAAGTGAAAGCGCTCTCTTCTCCAAAGCCTCCTTCAGCTTTGGATTTGTATTGGGGAAATATCCCCAAGGACCTAATTCCACACCTTCAAAACCTGACTCCTTCATTTCATCCATACATCTGTTCCATGGTGTCTGCTTCTCATGCTGAGGAAACCAAACGCCCCAAGAATCCGGTGCAATTCCAACTTTGATAGACATAATATAACCCTCCTGTATTTTCTGGTAGTAATTCTACTTTATTTCACTTCAACCCATTCATTTTTTCTGGCCGATTCCAGGACTGCATCAACAGTACGGTCAATCTTATAGCCAAATTCAAAGTCACAGGCATATGCTTCACCTTGGGTGATTGCCGCAAAGAGTTCATGAACCTCCAATATCTTCATATCATTGTAAGCGATGGAAATACCTCCGGCGGGCTGGAATGCAGAGTATCCTTTATGTTTCGGATTCAGCAGTACTGTTCTAAATCCACGATCAGCCTCATCATCTGAGTGGAAATAAACATGAACCTCCCCCATCCGTTCCAAATCATAGCATACGGATCCCTTGGTTCCCTGAATCTCATAAGCCAGATAGTTTTTACGGCCGGTTGCAACACGGCTTGCACTTATATTACCGATCGCCCCATTTTCATATTTAGTCATAAAAGTTATGATATCTTCGTTCTCTACATCGGCCATCTCACTGGAGCCCGGTGCTTTTGGACGTTTCGGGAAGATCGTTGTGGACATTGCATTTACCATACTGATGTCACCCATAATAAACTGTGATACACTTAATAAATGAGAGCCTAAATCTCCAAGAGCTCCACAGCCAGCCAATTTATTGATATGTCTCCATGTGATCGGCAATGTCTCATCCAGCAGCTGATCCTGATCATATGTACCTGTGAATCTCATGATTTTACCCAGTTTACCACTTTGTACCAGATCTCTGACATAAGCGTTTGCGGGATTCATGGTATTATTAAAGCCAACGTAATTGATTACCTTTTTCTTCTTTGCCAATTCGGCCAACTCCTTTGACTGTTCCGCTGAAATGGACAGTGGCTTTTCACAATATACATGTTTTCCATTGTTTAATGCTTCCTTGGCAACTTCATAATGAAATGCATTGGGAGTTGCTATATCAACCAGATCAACCTTCGGGTCAGATACTAACTCTTTCCAATCAGTCGTCATTCGCTTAAATCCAATCTTTGACTGTGCCTCTTTTGCACTTGCTTCATTGGTGTCGGCCACCATTTCAAAAACTGCTGTACCGTATTCCGGCCCAAAAAGCATCTGTGCATCCAAAAGGGCACTGCTGTGAGCCTTCCCCATCCAACCTGCGCCTACAAGTCCAATACGAATTTCTTTCATGTTAAATACCTCCTATACTCTGCTTTCATAATTTTCATATAAAACATAATGGACTGCCTAATTAGGATAACTGTTTTTCTTATGTTTAGATGTATTATACGATTATAAATTCAGAATGTCATTTCAAGAAATTCCTATATTCTATACATAAATTACTCTTATTTTATCGACCTTATGCACAATACACAATTTTATATCCACATATTTGTAAACAATTTAAAATCGGACACAAAAACATTTTCAACAATACTTTACATACGAAACTAATTTTAGTATGATTAATTTGACGAAATGACGAACTCAAAATGCTAGAAAGGAGGATTTTATATGGAAATCGTTGACAAAGGTGTTTTAGAACCATCATTCATGGATTTTACTATCCCATCTGAATTTGCAAAAAATGCTCTTCATTACGTGCCTCAATTCGGCCACTTCTACTGTAACAAGGAGTACTCCATCAATCGTAACTCTCTAGACCTTTATCTTCTGATATATGTCTGCAGTGGCTCTCTGCATGTGGAATCAAGGAGCCGTAAAATCGAAGCTGTCCAGGATCAAATCGTCCTTCTGGACTGTCGTTATCCCCATAAATATTACTGTCGTGACCGGGTAGAATTTATGTGGTTTCACTTTAACGGCAATAACAGTGAGCAGTACGGTAATTATCTCTATAAACAATCTGGTCTGCTTTTTGAGGGTAATCACACACCCCGACTTAAGTCGGATTTTGAGGAAATCTTATCTATCACTCAGGAAATGATGATCAATGAACATCAGATATCTATGAACATAACAAAAATACTCAGCATCCTGGCCGTCCCCGAAGTCCCTCAGTTATTAATACATCATCCTCTCACCCCAGCTTTACGCCACATTGCAAAACACTTTGAGGAGGATATCGACTTGATGCAACTTTCAGAATTATGCAGTGTAAGCATTTCCCATTTTATCCGGAGCTTTAAGAGGTATACCAACTGTACGCCTCACGAATACCTTCTGTCCTACCGCCTGCGGCAGTCAAAACAGCTCTTGTCAACCTCGTCAAAATCCATGGAAGAGATTGCGGAAATATGCGGATTTAACAGCGCCTCCCACTTCTCCCGTGCATTTAAAAAGCAGGAGGGGAAAACACCCTCGGAATTTCGTAATATGGAATTTTAAGATAAGATCATCAACCTTAATTTCTCAGCCCCTGGCGCTGACACACAACACTTAATGATAATTTCAGATAAGGCATCATGAGCACCCTCCGGAGGATTTTATATCCCGGGAAAATTCTTTCATAGAATATAAATACACCCATCGACCAGTGCCCTACCAGTCGATGGGTGTTTGCTATAACCATTGAACTAATTTCAAATTAAAGATTATATATTCAATTCCAATTTCCAGAATGCCACATTCTGTCTCTTCCAGGTGTATGTAATATACAAATTACGATCCTTACAGATAATCGCAGGATAGGAAAACTCCCCTTCCCCTTCATCCAATACCAACACCTGCCTCCAGGTAGAACCGTCATCTTCCGAGCACAGCAGACAGATGGGACTTCTTTTTCCCCAACTCTCTCCCACCGGATTACAAACCAGATAAAGCCTGCCATCCGTCGCCTTCGCCACATCGATTCCACTGTTATTGTTGGGCACCCCCATAGGCAGTGCCGTGCTCCAATTTTCCCCTTGATTTTCAGAAATACTGTGATAAATCTGTCCTTCCGTACTCCGCATCAGCATATGAACCAGCCCCTCTGATTCCCAGAAGGTAGGTTGTATGACTCCGCGGCCTTTGAAAGATTGCACGGATACGGGAATAGACTTAAAATCCTCATTTACCTTCTGTTTCTCTGAAAGCTGTATGGTAACTTCTTCACTTTTCGTCCAGGTTCGCCCTTCATCATCTGAAATATCGGCGAAGGACCGCCAGGGACCATTTTCCAAAGAAGCCGGGGCCAGAATACGGCCATTCTCCAGTCTCAGAACCTTATTTCTAACCGCTCCTCTTCCTCCGCGGTCATTCGCCACCAGCTCTTTTGAAGGGCTCCATGAATGTCCCCGATCCGTCGAAATCTTATACAGGGTCTGCCAACTGGCAATCTCTTCCCCTATCTTATAGAACAAGATCACACTTCCATCCCGCCTCATAAAAAGCACCGGATTCCAGCAGGGGATTCCCTGATGATCGGCCAGAAGCATCGACGCTTCCCATCTCGTGCCGCTGCGTCTTGCACCCCAGATTTTCACATCCGGGGCACCTTCTGTACTGCCTTGAAACCAGGCACATAGCAACTCTCCATTATCCAATGCCAGAATTGTGGATGCATGGCAGATCTCCCCCTTGAGAGGGGATGATAAAATCACTTCCTTTTCTATATCATAAAACAAAGTAGCCTTCATCTTCTTACCCCTTAATGCCAGAACTTGCGATTCCTTCCACAAAATAACGCTGAAGGGCAAGGAATACAATCAATGTTGGAACTACGGCCATACAACATCCGGCCAATGCCGTACCATATTGGAACTGGGCATTCGAATTCACCGATCCCATGAACTGGGCAATTCCCACGGGCAATGTCTTTAAGGCATCCTGACGAATACAGATCATCGGCCACAAAAAGCTATTCCAATTTGAAATAAAGGCCAAAATGGTCACTGTGGATAATGCCGGCTTCGATAATGGAATCATCACTTGCAGGAAGATTCTTAGCTCCCCACATCCATCTATCCTGGCCGCCTCTTCCAGCTCCACCGGAAGTTCCTTGAAGAAGCTGGTAAGTATGAAAATACTGGTCACGTTCGCCGCCGAGGGAAGAATAATACCCGCATAGGTATTCAAAAGTCCTATCTTAGAACACAATAAAAACAATGGTATCATATAGGCCTGAATCGGAATCAGCAACATGGCCACGATTGTACCATATATTAGTTTCTTCCCCTTAAACTGGAACCTGGCAAAAGCATATGCCGCAAAGGATGAAAGAACCAATATCAGTAAAGTCCCTGCAACTGCTGTGATTACACTGTTTTTCATCCATGACAAATAAGGGTACTTCTCCAATACCACTGAATAATTGGAAAAGGTCGCCAAATCCGGAATCCATTTCGGAGGATAGCTGGTAATATCCGCCTCCGGTTTGATGGAACATACAAGTGCCCAGGCAATGGGGAACAAAAATACGATACAAATTAAAATGGTTACGATATATTTGATGCTGCCTCTTAATCTTTTCATACCGTTACGCCTCCTCATTTGTATTCAGTATTTTGTTCTGCAGTTTAATCAGAAGTACCAGAATAACCAGAATCGCCACTTCTATGGCAGATCCATAACCCAGATCATAATTCTGGAACGCCGTTGTATAGAGATACTGGACCATGGTAAGCGTTGATGTGCCAGGCCCTCCTGCAGTCATAACAAATATCTGATCGAAGAGCTGTACCGTATTGACAAGGGTCAAGGTAATAACCATAGTTGCCACCTGTTTCAGCATCGGACAGGTAATCTTAAAAAATGACTGAACCTTGGTTGCACCGTCAATCTCTGCCGCTTCATATAAATCCCTTGGGATGCCCTGAAGCCCGGCCAAAAACAGCACCATGTTGTAGCCCAGATAAGTCCATATAACCACTATGGCCACCGAAACCAGGGCCATCTTTTCACTCGTCAGCCATCGTACACCGCCGCCGCCCATTTTTTTAAGATAGAAATTCAGGATTCCAAAGTTATTATCATACATCCAGGTCCACATGATGCCGACTACTGCCGGAATCAGTACATAAGGGATAATGGAAACCACTCTGCCCACACTCTTAAAACGCATTTTCTGGTTCAGAAGCAGAGCCAGAAGCAGACTCAAAACAATCAGTGGCGGAAGGGTCAGGATGAAAAACTTAAAGGTATTCCATAGGGAAACCATAAAATACTGATCCGTGAATAAACGTTTAAAGTTATCTATGCCTGCGAATTTAGGCACCCCTGCAAGGTTCCATTTCATAAAGCCTATGAAGAGTCCCGCAATACTTGGCCCCAGCCGGAATATTACAAAAATGATCATATAAGGCAAAAGAAATAATGCTGCGATTCTGCCCTGTTTACGTTTCATACCTTATTCTCCTTTTTGAAAATATGAGGCGGCTATCTCGGGATAACCGCCCATATCTTAATTTCATAACTGCAGTTTAATTATTTTTCATTACATCGTTTAAGTCCTTTTCAAACTGCTCGATGATTTCTGCCGGGTCTTTTGCATTTAAGGTGGCATCCTGAGCCATCGTTAGGATTGGGCTTGGTGCCTTGGAGGAAAAGAGAGAGACGGACAGTGGATTGGCTGGAAGGAATTTTACGTAATCCATCTCCGCATAATATGCATCTATCCCTTTTAACTTTTCAGACTCTTCCTGAGCCTTAATATTGGCCGGTATCTGTCCGGAAAGTGCCCACTGGGCAGAGTTTTCGGATAACCATTTCACAAAGGTTCTGGCGGCTGCCTGTTTATTTTCATCTGGATTTTTGCTCGCTGGGAATGCCAACAATTCAGCGGCTCCCCATACGGCTTTCTCATCAAAAATCTGAGGATATTCCGCAGTATTCCACCCAAAGGAAACTTCATTAAGACCGGAAAGCTGCCAGTTACCATCGATAATCATGGCAACAGTACCTGCTTTAAAATCATCAATAGGTGACTTTTCTCCCACCGGTGTGACATTATATTTGTATATCAAATCTTCAATAAACTGGATTGCCTTCGCAGTCTTATCCGTATCCAGGGTGATCTCTTTCATATCATCTGTAAATGGATTATATCCTTGTTGATTCAACATGGAATAGGTCTGATAGAAGGCATGATGATTCTGCAGGAATCCAAATCCATACTGTTCAATATTATCTTTATCAAAACCATCCTCTGTAGCATTTTTCCCATTGCTGTCTATGGTCAGCTTCATGGCCGTATCGATCAGCTCTTCCCCTGTGGCAGGAGCCTTTTCTATACCAGCCGCCTTAAACAAATCTTCGTTATAATATAACGCATGCATATTCAAATCAATGGGAACTCCGTACAAGGTATCCTCATATTTACAGCCATCCCAAGCGGTTTTTACATAATCACTTTCTTGTAACTCCATAGCTTCCACCTGTTTTGCATCAAGAACACCCATATCCACGAACTGTCCCATCTCGAAAGTATGCATTGCCACGACGTCCGGAGATGAACCGGCCTGATAGTCAGCCAAAAACTTTGTAAAGATTTCACTCCACTGCAGTGATGTGAATTCCACGTTGATTGTCTCCTGACTACTATTGAAATCATCCACCATGGCCTGCATCTTATCCAGATCGGCACCCGTCCATCCACCGTAATAAGTGATCGTACACGGCTCTACTTCAGATGATCCGCCCTTTGCTGAGCTCGCCTCGCTCCCTGCTTCTGAGGATCCCCCACTTGACTGGGCGGAAGCAGATGTGTTAGTATCCTTGTCTCCACAGCCAGACATCATGGATGCTGCCGCTATCACTGCCATTGCCACTGCCAATAACTTGCTACCTTTTCTTCTCATTTTCTTTCCTCCTCTTATATAAGTTTTTGCTAGCTTCTTACACCCTTTTTAATAGTTCCTCGGACAAATGCTTTAGTTGCCGAAGTTCCAACGTTTCTGTTGTACTCATGGAATCTTCCGTATTCTTACGTGTGACATAATCCATGGTAATTCCCTCTTCCCCCAGATAATACTTAGCACTGAGTGGATAATTCTTCAGTTCGATAAATGAGCACATGGTTAGAATATCCTGAAGCAGCTCTGATTTATCGAGTTCATTTTCCCAGTTTTCCAAAAGCCAGGCGTAGAGCTTCGGATGATAGTTCGCCATCACTCCGCTATATCCGGAGGCTCCGGCCCTTAAGCTTTCCAGCAAGGTTGCCGTATTCGCATTGTATAACTTCATCCTGCTGCCTTCTATAAGTGCCAGCTTTTCCTTTATGTTTTCCATATCACAGCTGGTGTCTTTAAGAAAATAAAACCTTTCACTCTCGACGCAATATCTAATGACTTCCGGCGAAAGAATTCTCTTATAGGGATAGGGGCACTCATAAAATCCAAGAGGAAGTCCCTCAGGCAGTTCTTTTACAATTGTTTTCAAATTCTCTAATAAGATAGCATCCGATTCATCCATCTTGGCCAGCCTGTTTGATATCAGAATGACCGCATCCACCCCAGTTTCTGCAATTGCTCTCAGCTCTTCGATTTGATCCTCTATGCCATAGGATATATGACCGGAAGCGATAACAGGAACTCGATTTCTCACCTGAGTTTTTATAAAACTGGTCATCTGTACTCGCTCTGCCAGCGAAAGATAAAACATCTCACTGGACTGACAGGTGGCAAATAGTCCTTTCGAACCCCCATCTATGTACCACTCAATCATCTCTCCCAACGCATGGTAATCAATTATTCCATCCCTTGCAAACGGCGTTATCATAACCGGCCACATGCCATCAGAAAATTTACATTTCACGTTACCCCTCCTTCTTGTTCTATATTGTAGAACGATGTTCTATTATGTTCTTAAAATAAAACTCGAATCTCTTGGATTCAAGTTTTACTAAGATCCAATTATAAACGCTGCTCAATCTTATCAATATATTTCTTCATAAGAATTGCCCAATCCCGAATCTGTTCCTCAGTAAATCTAAGGGAGGAACCGCTGATACTCATAGCAGCATAGAGATTCCTGGATTTATCGAATATGGGCAGCGCCACACACTTTACACCGAATTCATGTTCCATATTATCGATGGCATAACCGCGCTGCTTTGTCAGCTGCAGTTCCTGCCTTAACGCTTCTTTGTCAGTAATGCTCTGGTCAGTAAAGGCCTTCAATTCTCTTTGCAGGTATGTCTCAACGATTTCCTGAGGCATATTAGCTAACATAGCTTTTCCTAAGCCTGTGCAATGCATCTGTGCCCTTTCTCCCAGCAGCGAACGCATCAGATGCGTGGACTCCGCCGGATACATGGCCTCTAAATAGACAACTTCATGTTGATGGGGAATGGCCAGATAAACTCTCTCATCCGTGATGTTGGCCAACTCCTGCATATAAGGACTAGCAATCTTAGTAATGGAAAATGTATCTCCCAGGGCTCTGCTCAGTGCAAAGATTCCCATCCCCAACTTATACTTATCACTCCCCTCATCTTTTTCCACATAATCCATTGCCTGAAGGGTAGTTAAAATATTATGCACATTACTCTTATATAATCCCAGCCGTTCACTTATTTCGGTTACGCCAAGGCTTGATTTTGCTGCAAAACAATTCAATACCTCCAACGCTTTCTGTAAACTTTTGATCTTTATCTCTCCATGTTCGCCCATATAATTCCGCCTTCTTTGTTCTATATTATAGAACGCTGTTCTTTATTATTCCTTAAGGAAATACTATCACACTTTAACCACAAATACAATTGTCTTATTATCTCAATTTCTACATCATATTTTTGTGCACATTGTATGTGTTCAATAAAATAGGAGGACTCTCTTATCCCCCTATTTCCAATATATTTCTAATTGTTTTTTGTCTATCGAATCAACAAACCGCTTTTTAAAAACCAGAAAATCTTCTAAGTCCATCAGTATATGGTATAGCTGGGCCCGGCTTTCAAATTCCTCTCTGGTCACCGGAAGTTCCTGCTTTTTCATATCCTCGGATAATTGCTTCAAACGCTCCATCTGCTCTTTGGGATCGTTCATCTCAACCACATGTTCCTTTAGATAGCTGACATATTCCGCAATAATGGCCGCCTGACTAGGCAGGTTTCGTATCTTCTTCATTTCCTGATGCAGGTTAAAAAGAACGGTACATTGCTTCATCCTCATCTCGAAATAATGAATATAATAACTGGGATGAGATTGAAAGATATTGTTACGGTATTCATATGCCCGTTCGATATAAGTCTCTAATTTATTTTCCAAAACAATAATATCAGTCCATACATCATCCCCCATCGGATTGCTATTAAGGTAGTTGGCCAGTGCTTCCAGAATCTCCTGTAGTTTTGTTTCGGTATCTCTTATATCATCTATGATTCTATTTTTCTGATTACCTGTACCTTGAAAAAGATTCAGCAAGATGGCAAAAGAGAGTCCGATTAATACCAGTAACCCTTCATTTATGATAAATGCAAAACTGAAATCATGGGTGGTCAGAAAGTGGGTACCGATCACTGCATTGATCGATATGGTCGATCTCCATCCAAGATATTCGGAAATCACCACAAGAAGAAGGATGAAAATTCCATAGGCAATCCAATCACTTTTAATGTATCTGAAAATCACCCACAATATGAAAACAGACATTAAAAAGGTCAGGATGCGGGATAGTGACAATTTCAATGTTTCCCATTTTGTCGTCGCTATCGTTAACATAGTGATGATACCTGCGGACATTGCAAATTCCAGGTTTAACAGGAGTGCAATGTAGATGGACAGACAGCCGCCAATAGCCATCTTTATCGCTTGTACAATTACCTTATTCATATTTATTTTGCGCTTTATGTTCAATCAAATCTCCTTTCACTTTCTTACGATAGTTCTTTTATTCCTATAGTGTATTTATCTGTCATTATTATAACATAGAAGTTTCTAAAAAATAGGGCGGCGCCCTCTTTCATCGCTCAAAAAATTCGTGTTTATATAGGGCTGATTATAAGGCTGATCTGAACTGTATGGGGATCGATATATTCTGGACTCTAGAAGCATATGGATGAGATGTCGGAAAATTCAAGAAGTATAGGGGTCTGATGTGGGGAAATTATAGAAGTATATGGATAGGATGTAGAGAATTGTATTGGCGATAACTTAAAATACGCAAGGGGAAAACGGCCTCTTAATAAATAAAACACAGAGTGGCCGTGTTCAACTATCAAGGAACTATTTTCCCCTTGAAATTCTTAGATATTGCTTTTAAGCAACGCTCTTGAGCGGATGTGTTAAAAATCTATAAGATAGATTCTCTATCTGTTGTTGTATTTCTGTGTTTCTCCAACTTGCTACCTATGCGTCTGTATCATCTTCTGTATTTCTTCTATTGATTGGAAGTAGCCACTGCAATACAACGAAAATAAGGCCGCGCCACAAGAAGCTTCCTCTTCAAATATAGGGGTATACATCTTCTTTCCAAACCTATCTTCAATAATCTTTTTCAGAACTGGATTTTTCCGGATTCCATTACCGCTTCCTATCATTACTTTTGAATCCTGATCTGATTTTGGAACGTTCCGATAGATATCATATAATTCATCGCATATTCCCTGAAGTATTCCCAATGTCAGATTCTCCGGCGTAAAGTTCTCGAATCCCAGTTGCCGGATGCTTCCCCGCAGCTTGGGATTTGTTCTCGTTCCATTAAATCTGGTGTCAACCACAGGCTGATTCACTTCACCATAAACTCCAGACGCTGCCTGATTCATGATTTCATACATGTTATTAGGTACCTCACCATGGAAAAGTTCCAGTACCTTTACATAAAAATTCATTAACATTTCATAAGCTGAGCCACCACATAGGGGAGCTCCCACCATCAAATAGGTATCTTGAATAAAAGGTCTGTATTCTATCTCCACGTCTTTATGATAGGTTTCCGAGAAAACAGAAATCTGACTGCCGGTACCGATATTCACCAGAATATTACTGCCAGGGCTCACCGAGCCCAGAAAACTGGCCTGATTGTCTCCTAATGCAATGGATACAGAAAGTCCTCTTGAATTTCTCTCATAGTTTGACTCAACAGCTGCAACTTCGGGCAGGTACTCCATTCCAATCCCTAATTTCTCTAGGGCATTTTCATCAAACCTGCCCTTCTCCAGGGAAAACAGTCCCAGACTCGCCGCCATACTTTTGTGCATGATTGGTCGCTTTTTTCCTGCTAACCGCATGGCTATGAAATCAGGAATGGTGCACAGACAGACCGCTTCCTTTGGGACTTTATCACATACGATATGATAGTAATGTGTTGTCAATCCATAACCGGTTGCCATCGAATAGCCGCTTATGTTAGTCATATACTCACTATAGGTAAGTTGATCGGTATAAGACAGATTGCCCCTTTTATCTTGCCAGGAATATAGGGAACTTACAGGCTTTCCCTCTACATCAAGATACAGAATTCCATGCATCTGGCCAGTTACGCCGATATTGGTGATATCATCGTATTCCTTAATAAATCTATCGACAATCTGATTGCAGATATCTAATATTCGATTGGCATCCTGAAGTTTTTCAAAGTTATCACATTCATTAAGTTCAGAATCATTGGGAAGAGTCTGGTAACTAACGACATCGCCTTTATCAGCATCAAAAACAATTCCACAAATAGTTGTTGTACCTATATCTAATCCGATGCTTTTCATCTTATTCTTGTATATGTATTTGTAAGCTAATACATATACCTTCCTTTCTTTTGGATTTGTGATTATATTACATTTTGATGCTGTGGACTTTGGAGTTTTTTTCTGTAGATTAAGTACTTTTAGGAGTGTCTTGTCAGAAGACGACGAAAAGTGCAAAGGTATAGCAAATCAAGCGTTTCAATTCAAGTCTCCTTCGCAGAGAATGACATGCCAGAAAGATTCTTCCCGGTCTGTCTAAATGATATTTCAATTCACACTCTCCTCGCAGAGAATGACAGCAAAAACTTAAAACCTTTTTATAAGTTTACCACAAAAAACCTCTATAACAAAGTTTTTTCTTAATAATGATACATAAAATTTGGTGCGAATCCCCCAAGATTTTAAGTGTACTATACATTCGCACCAAAAAACTACTACCAGTTCAAATGGCCCTCTAATTGCTTATGAAAATCACCTAACAATTAGAAGCCCCTGCTCCTTAATACTCTTGGCAAAAGCCATCAGATACTTTCATTAATTGAGAATGTTAATTTAGTCTATTACCCAGCAATTGTACTAGCCAGGATCCTACTGATTTTATAAATAAAGAAGAAGCCAAAGAGAATTCCCAAAATCCCTCTCCCGCTTCTTCTTTATGCTAAACTAAGCATCACTTAATTATATTTTTTTACTTACAATTTAAGCAAATTGGCTCTGATAAAGCCTTTCATAAGCCCCTCGTTTTTCAATCAGCTCATCATGATTTCCCTGCTCAATTATAGTACCATTTTCCATAACAAGTATCATATCGGCATCTTTAATCGTAGAAAGCTTATGGGCAATAATAAAGCTGGTGCGGCCTTCCATCAGGTTATCCATGGCCTTTTGAATCTCTTTTTCCGTTCTGGAATCCACACTGGAGGTCGCCTCATCCAGAATCAATATAGTAGGATCAGCCAAAATAGCCCGGGCTATGGTTAATAACTGTTTCTGACCCTGTGACACATTTAAGCCATCCTCATTCAGAATCGTATCGTATCCCTCAGGAAGTGTGCGGATAAAGTGATTCGCCCTTGCGGACTTGGCAGCCGATATAACTTCTTCATCGCTGGCATCTAAATTGCTGTATGCAATATTGTCTCTTATGCTTCCTCCAAACAACCAGGTATCCTGCAGCACCATGCCAAAGATGCTACGAAGATCGGCACGGCTCATTTCATTGGTACTGATGCCGTCAATTGTAATTTTACCGCCCTGAATATCATAAAATCTCATGAGCAGATTGACCAGGGTGGTTTTTCCAGCTCCGGTCTGCCCCACAATTGCAACTCGATCACCCGTATTTACATTGATATTAATATCCTTCATCAGAATGTTGTCATCACTATATCCAAAGCGGACATGATCAAACACGACATTACCTTCCGGTATTGATATCTGCTTAGAATTTGCAGCATCCGGAACTTCCTCTGGCTCATCTAAGATCTGGAAGATACGCTGAGCAGAAGCGATACCAGCCTGGAAGGTATTGAAGATGTTCGTACACTGAATAATCGGCTCTGAGGCCTTGTCAGTATACTGTATAAACATCTGAACCGTTCCAAGTGACATCCTGCCCTGAATAATGGAAAATGCACTCATAATAGCAATAATGATATATCCAAGGCTATTCACAACACGTACCGTAGGTGCCACGATATACTGCACGATTTCTGCCTTCCGGCTGTCTTCATAATATTGATTATTTATCTCTCTAAAATCTCCGAGCGCATTTTTCTCATGGTTAAATGCCTTAATGACCAGCTGTCCGGTGAATGCTTCTTCAATATTTCCATTGAGTTTTCCAAGGGTCGTCTGATTATTATGGAAATACCCTCTCGACCTTTTTGATATCAATACGGTAGAACATACAGCCGCTGCTATGGTTCCAAATGAAATCAGGCTCAGCTTGGGACTGATGATCAGCAGCATCGCCACCGAGCAGGAAACCCTGATAATTGCAGAGATTAACTGGCTCAACCCCTGGCGCAGACTCTCTGATACCTTCTCAATATCATTGGTCACGCGACTTAATATCTCACCCTTTTCGGTGGAGTCATAATATCTTAAAGGCAGCTTGTGAAGCTTCTCACTTAATGCATTTCTCATATTAAGGGCCACGATTTCCGAAACACTGGCCATGAGGTATTCATCGTAATAACCAGAAATCATACTGATTACGATAAGGCCGATAAGGATTATAAATACACTCCCCATGGTTTGAAAATTGATCTGAAATGTGGTTCCTGTCACATAGGCATTTTTAATGCCATCTGCAATCAGATCGATTCCTCTTCCAATATAAATCGGAGTTACGATAAAGGAAACTGCGCTGATTATGGCCATTATGAAAATCACCAGCATCTTAATCCCAAGACTTTTAAAGAATGGGATTATTCTCCTGAAAACTCCTTTTTTCTTTTGATTCATATCAGCCCACCTCCTTTTGCGATAATTCTTCTTCACTCAACTGAGACGCAGCGATCTGCTGATAGACCGGGCAGGTTTTCATCAGTTCACTATGGCGACCAATGCCTGCCATTTTCCCCTCATCCAGTACGATAATCTGATCCGCGTCCATAACCGTACTGATACGCTGAGCTACAATAACAACTGCGGATTTCTTAGTTTCACCCTTCAATGCTTTACGCAGCATTGCATCGGTCTGGAAGTCAAGGGCTGAAAAGCTGTCGTCAAATACATAGATTTCAGGCTTCTTGACAAGGGCACGTGCAATCGCCACACGCTGCTTCTGGCCTCCTGAAAGGTTGTTGCCTCCCTGGGCAACGTAGGAATCATATCCTTTATCAATTTTGCTTATAAAATTATCTGCCTGAGCGATTCTGGCCGCATGTTTAATCTCATCCATAGAAGCATCTTCTTTTCCATATCGAATATTGCTGGCTATGGTTCCTCTGAACAGAAATGACTTCTGGGGAATAAATCCTATCTTGTCTCTCAATATTTTCTGTGGATATTGAGTAATATTAACTCCATCTATAAGGATTTCTCCATCCTGTATGCTGAAAAACCGCGGAATCAAATTGGCAATCGTAGATTTACCCGATCCTGTACCACCGATAACGGCCGTCACTTGTCCCGGCTTTGCAGTAAATGAAATCTCACTTAAGACAGATTCCTCAGCTCCGGGATATCGAAATGTCACATTGCGAAATTCCAGTGTGCCTTTTAACTCACTTAGAGGTTCTTCATCGGTCTCTTCCATTTCCATCTGCATATCCAAAACTGCATTAAGTCTTCTGGCACAAGCCATGGCACGTGGAATTTCCATAAATACCATGGACGCCATAACACCGCTGAATAGAATAATTGTCATATATTGAATCAATGCAAAGATACTTCCAATCTGCATATCTCCCTTAACGACTTCAATTCCCCCGAACCAGAGAATAAATACACCACTCATGTCTAACAGGAAGAATAACACCGGTATTAATACAGCAAAGATTCTATTGATTTTAATGGATACATCACAGAAGTCCTGACAGGTATCATGGAACCTATCTTTTTCAAAACCCTGTCGGTTAAATGCACGGATCACGCGCACACCCGTGATTTTCTCACGAAGCACATGGGTCATCCGGTCCATTTTAATCTGAAGCAATTCAAACAAAGGAATCGCTCTTTTTCCTATGAAAAATGCAACAACGATGAAAAATGCGGTAAATGCCAAAAGATACCATGCAATCCTGGCATTGGTGCGGAATGCAAAGGTAAATCCCACTGCCATCATCATGGGAACCGGCAAAAGCATCCGCAGAAACATCATACCGGCACGTTGTATGATTATAATATCGCTGGTGCAGCGGGTAATCAAAGAAGCAGCTCCAAATTTTCTGAAATCACTTATGGAGTACTCCATAGTCTTCTGAAAGACCGCCTCACGCAGATCCCGGCAAAAAGCAGCCATCGCGGTGGCCGAAAACCAGGTCGATAAAATCGCGCCTAAACCACCCATGACTGCTACGGCTAACATCAATGCACCAGTTTTATAGATATAATCTAAATCCTTCTGTGCTACCCCTACATTAATAATGTCAGCAGTAAGATTGGGTAGATATAAAGCTCCTATATTCTGTAGTAATAAAAATACAACTGCTAAAATCAGCTTATTTTTATTGGGTTTTAAATAACGATATAATTTTCTCATAAACTCCTCCTATTGCTACTAACAGACAACCCTTGACTATAAGCCTGCGATATGCAATTATAAGGTATAGGGTAACCCTAATGTCAATAGAATGTATCAATTTTTTTCATCTTTTAAGGAGTAAAAAGCTTTGCAAAATCCAAATACGCAATATTTTACAACCAGCGAATTCGCCAAAATCTGCGGTGTGACTAAACATACGCTATTTCACTATGATAAAATCGGAGTTTTGAAACCTGAATTCATGGGCAAAAATGATTATCGTTACTATACGATGAAGCAGTTTTATCAGTTTGAAGTTATCTCGATACTGAAGGAAGCCGGAACCCCTCTGAAAGAAATCAAGGCATATATTCAGGATCAGAAACCAGGCTATTTCATCAGTATTTTGCAGGAAAAACAACAGCAATTAGAAAAAGAAAGACTGAAGATTGAGAGCATGGAAAAGCTCCTGACATCAACCATACAAATGACCAATGATGCTCTGAATGCCTCCTATGGAATCCCTTCCATTGAAATGTGTGAAGAAGAATATTTTATTACGATGAAATTGCCCAAACCAAAAAATGACCGCGAGGTTCTGATTCGAATCCGGGAACATTTTGAATATTGTAATAAACTACATTTTTATTGCGAGCTTCCATTTGGATGTATTATAGACAAGGCAACACTTGAATCCGGCAACTATACTTACCCTGACTACTACAGCAATAAAATAGACACTTACCACGACAGTGAAAGGCTCCATATTAAACCCCACGGGATGTACGCCATACTATATCATAAAGGCTCATATCAGGATTTGACATCTTCTTATGAAATGCTGATGGAGTTTATTTCCCAAAACAACCTAAAACTTTCTGGTAATTCTTATGAGAAAGATATGTTAAGTTACCTGGCTGTAGACAATCCACAGGAATATGTAATCAAAATATCTATTCAGGTGGATGCAATATAAAAAGCGGCCATGCTTCATAGATGATTGCTCATTTGCGAAGCGCGGCAGCTTTTTCATTGAAATTTTCCTAACATTCATACGGAATTTTTTTCGTTCCCAGTCAATTACCTCTTAATTTTTACTCATAGTACTTCTCTCTTATTGCCAATATATTTCTAACTGTTTCTCATTCAGCGAATCAATAAATCTTCTCTTAAAAATCAGAAAGTCTTCTAAATCCATTAATATATGGTACAATATTGCCCTGCTTTCAAAATCATCCCTGGTTGTAGGTAGCTCCTGATTCCCCATATCTTCGAACAATTGCTCCAGTCGTTCCAGTTGTTCTTTGGGGTCATTCATCTCACTCACGTGCTCTTTTATATAACTAACATACTCTGCAATAATCTCCGCCTGAATGGGTAGATTCCGAATCTTCTTCATTTCATAATGGAGATTATGTAGTACCGTACATTGTTTTGCTCTCATTTCGAAATAGTAAATAT
>DVNN01000022.1 GCA_018714325.1 Candidatus Pelethocola excrementipullorum | reverse complement strand
TTTGGCGTTAACCGGATTCCCATCTGACGGATTATGATCTGAAGATTCCGCATCGTCTGCTTGATTTTTATTCCCCTCCCCCTCTTGATCAGCACCCTCTGTCGGCTTTATTGGCTGTGAAGGTGTTGGTTCTGTACTGGGAGATGTAATTAATTCCGGAGTCTCAGTAGGTTTTATTACTTCCGGGGTAACTTTTGGCTCATCTTCCTTATCAACTGAACTTGAAGATGTTACCTTACTCTCTGAATCGCCAGGCTTTTTTTGAATAGAACAACCAACTAAGGTATTTGAAAACACTAATATTGATGTCAAAACTACGACAGGTATTATTCCTCTCTTTAATGATTTAGCTCTCATCATATAGATAATCCTCTCTTTCAAACTTGTTGCACTGTCATTAAGACTGGCAGACAAATAATGAGTAGAATTTTGTGTAGAAGCTGTTTTTAATAAAAGTTTGCTATATATTATGTGATTTGATTGTGTACAATTAACCAGTACACTGCTATCACAAATATACTCAAGATCTTTGTCAGCTTCTTTCGCCATAAGGTAAAGCAAAGGGTTAAACCAATACACAGTATTAACAATTACTAAAAGCAGCTTATACCATAAATCTTTGTGCTTATAGTGGGATAGTTCATGGCTAAAGATTAGTCTTAATTCCTCCTCTGTATATAGAACATCAGGTAAACATAAATAAGTATTTTCTAATCCGGTTAATATGGGACTTTTCAGTTTTGTATTAAGCATCAATCTAGGCTGCTTCTTGATTCCTCTTTCCTCACATACCGAGCAATATAAGTCGAGTATGTTCTCACTCTTCTGCGGAACCGACCATCTTAACAGGCTGGCCATAGACACTATATAGGCTATAATTTTGTAAACTGACAGCCCAGCCACCCCTACTAACCAAAGATAAAAGAAGCCCTGAAGGAAGCCAGATAAAGTAAAAGGAGAACTTTTATAATTCTTTACTGGAGTTAATTCTTTGTCTATAGTAATTTCATCTATACTAATTTCATCCATACTATCTGTTGCAGGATCAGATAAGAAATCTGTTTTTAAGTCGGTAATTGCTCCGTTCTCCTGTGAATCAACAAAAAATGTATCCGCCTGCTGCGGAATCTCTATTGTGAAGGCTTCACTAAATACCTTTATTGGAAACAGCAGAAACACGGTAATTAGCAGCCACATCATATATCTCCAATGCGAAGAATATCTGCTTTTCACAAAACGAGAAACAAAAAGAACCATAAGAATACAAACGGAGGCTAATAAATTAACTTTTAATATATATAGAATAAATCTCTCCATAAGCTAACCCTCTTGATCTGATAGTCCCTGAATATAATCGTTTAACTCTTTGATTTCCTCAGGATTAATTGTCTTCCCCTGGTACAGAGATGCTACAAAATTTTTCAACGAATTACCATATAGTTTCTCTAACACACTTTCACTTTCATTGTGTTGATATTCTATCTTTGAAATAAGCGGAGAATATAAGTTCATCTTACCCTGTTTCGTAACATCTACGAACTTTTTTTTCTCCAATCGAGACAGTAGTGAAAGAATCGTTGTAGGTGCAAGTACTTTCTTTACATTTACAATATTTTCGATTTCAGAACGACTCATCTTAGAATTACCCTGCCACAAAGCAAGCATGATATCCAGCTCGGAATCTGGTAAGCGTTGATACTTCTTTTTCATATTCCCTCCTTTTACTACAAATGTAGTATATACTTATATTCTACACTTGTAGTAGATGAATGTCAATAGAATATTTATCTATGGTATGAAAAAGATAAAGCTGAACGTTGTTTTGAGCGTTCAGCTTTATCTTCTATCTTAAATGATTCATTATATCCTCCCCAAGACTGCGGGAATATATTGCAGCTAGATCTCCGTACATATGCCCCTCCTGATCGGCGAAATCAACAAGACTGTATCTGCCATCTTCTATCCGGTTATAGTTGAGATAAGTCAAATCTTTGCCCTTCATATACCATTCCAGATAGTCATAGGCCTCCCGATAATTCTCCGGATAAAGCTCCAGAGTCTCTTCCGGTATAGGTGTGATTACCACAATCAGTCCAATGCCCTCTTCCTTGCAGTATTCATACATCTTCTCAAACCATTTCACATTCACCTGATTCAGGTTCTTATCCTCCCATAGATTTAACGGATCCACAGGGACCTTCTCGCTCTCTACCCGATTCCGATAGATGAATCCATCCTCTCTGCTGGTCTGACCCTCACCACTGAATGGCTCAAAGGAATAATTACGATAGATCTCAGATTGTTTCCGCTCTATGTTTTCCCTGATATTCAGCAACTGATTCCGATAGAAATACCAGGGAAAAAAGGTGGAACGAAAATCGCCATTCAGAAGTTTATCTTTCCAGTATAATGCCTTCAGCGGCGAGTTGGGAAATTCACGAAGATAAGCAATATACTGGGCGTTTTGACCGTCGCCAGCCAACCAATATCCTGGATCCAGCTCATATATCACCCGTTTTAGGTCATGTACTCTGTCTGCTTCTCTTACCAGGTAATAAGAATCAATTGGGAATTCCCCTCCCTGGCAGGAATTAAAGGTCTTCGTTCCCATCACTTCATCCAGCACTGCAGGATCGATACCACACTTCCCATGGGAGGTGCCAACAATTAGCTGGTTTAGCTCAGATGCTTCCATGTGATGCATCTCCGCTCTGGAATAGGTATAGGGGTACAGCATATAATTCAACATTCCATTAATAAGCATTACCACCATCAGGAAAATGATAATTTTAAGTATCCTTCTAGAATTGCGCATAAATAAAACCTCCCGATGACAATGGCATCTGTCCTACGGCACTTAAAGAAAACAACAGTACCAGATAGACCGCAAAGCGAAGTGCCAATGGCTTCTGGGACAGAGACTCCCGGATCTTGACACCACGCTCCTGAAGCAGACTGACCATGAATAAAATCAAGCATCCAAACAGTATTATTCCAAGAATCATCGCTGTGTAGGTGTTTCCTCCCGCAGAAGTGTTAATTTCCACCAACATAGACCAATCCGCCTTCGTCCATGCATTTTTAAACATGGTCAATGCCTGTCCCACCGTATTTCCTCTATCAAAAAACCAACTGATATTCACCAGCAGAAATGTCCGCAAAATCTGGAACAATACAAACCAAGGCGCTTTATCGTCGATATGGAGCCTTTTCTTCCAGGACCTGTATTGTTTAGCCAGCAGGCCGCTTACACCTATAATCAGTCCATTATAGAGCCCATAGGCGATGAATTTCCAGGCTGCTCCGTGCCAGATACCCACCACCAGAAATACCACCACATTGGCGATGCAGATGGGAAGGGTACGCCCCAGTTGTTTTCCAAATCTTTTTTTTGCGAACTTACCAAACTTACCCATGGGTCTTGAGAGAGAGACTGGATAGAATACGTAGTCTTTCATCCATGTTCCCAGGGTGATATGCCACCGGTGCCAGAAGTCCGTAATAGATCTTGCAAAATATGGACGCTTAAAGTTCTCATCCAATTGAATACCAAAGAAATTGGCCACACCCATAACAACATCCATGCCGCCGGAAAAGTCTCCATACAATTGAACGGAATACAGAAGCACCCCGGCTATGGAAAGCCCTGAATAGGTCTGATAATCCTCAAATATCGCATTTACGAAAATGGCCGCATTGTCCGCCAACACCATTTTCTTGAAAAATCCCCATAGAATCAGCTGGCAGCCTCTCTCCATCCTCATCCAGTCAAACTTATGGCTTTCATAGAGCTGACAGGCCAGGCGGTTATACCGCCCAATGGGTCCTTGCATAATCTGTGGGAAGAAGGAAACGAACAATGCGAACCGAAACGGATTTTTTTCCGGCTCGAATCTCCCCCAATAGACATCCATCAGATATCCCATGGACTGAAAGGTATAAAATGAAATTCCCAGCGGAAGCAAAAAATTCGCAAATGACAAATCCATACCAAACAGATGATTGATACTTGTGATTGCCAGATTGGTATATTTCAACACTCCCAGCATACCAAAGTTCAGGAGTAATCCCAGAATCAGAATTCTCCTTTTTCTCTTCTTATCCTCTCCCATGGCACCGATCAAACGCCCCGCGCCATAGGTGGTCAACGTGGTAAACAGCAGGAAGAATAACAGCTTTACACCAGAAAAAAGATAATAGACATAGCTGAATACCAACAGCCATATCCATTGGAACCTTTTGGGAATTAGATAATAACCCAAGACAGCCACCAGCAGAAACAGCAGAAATTTCATAGATGCAAATGCCATAGTTCTCCTCTAGGCCTCCTTAAGGTGCTGAACCATGGTCCAGAGTGCTTTTGCAGAATTAAAGTTATCGGGAATGATTTCCGCCGGAGTCACGGAGACATCAAACTCATCCTCCAGTTCACCCACGATGGTCAGGATGGCGAAAGAATCCAGAAGCCCGTCATC
>DVNN01000287.1 GCA_018714325.1 Candidatus Pelethocola excrementipullorum | reverse complement strand
ACTAAAACTAAAAAAGATACTCTTAAATCCTCATGATAACATCTCATTTTTGCCATATGAGTTTAAATAATCCAGCTATTAAGCTGATTATTAGATGCAATGTAAGGGAGTGTTTATCATACCGTGAAATCTTGCTTATTTAAATTTTAATTATTAAAATTATACAATATTGTAATTTTCTATCTAACATATAAGTTTTATATCAACACATACTAATCTTATAAAAACCAAGAAAGGAGAAGTAAATTATGGATAATATTGGAAACGAGTTGAAAAGTGATAGTTTTAAACAAACATGTAACTGTGTTCTGGGAATAGCTGCGGTACCTATTCAGCAATTCGGATCTGTATATGATAACTGTAAGGCTTTAAAAAGGGGAACAATCTTCCCGGATCTGGATCTACCGTTCTTTGCAGGAGGTGATAATATTGAATAGACATGAACTTCTAAATAAAATTAATGAAGTAAGTTTTGTAGTCAATGATCTCACTCTTTTCCTGGATACACATCCAACAGATGAACAGGCATTGACACTTTTTGATACCAATAGTAAGGAGAGAAAGCGACTTTTAGAGGAATATGAATCTTCATTTGAGCCTCTCACCATCGATTGCATAAAAACAGATTCTATGCAAAACGATCATGATTTCTGCCAACATTCAGGACAGAAACATTTTACCTGGGTTGATGGACCTACGCCATGGGAAGGAGGGCATATCTGATGTGGAATTATGAAAAACGATTACAGTTTCCGGTTAAGATAACGAAATCTTGTCCTAAGACGGCTCAATTAATTATGAGCCAGTTTGGTGGACCGGATGGTGAACTGGCTGCTTCTATGAGATATCTTTCCCAAAGATACACGATGCCATGCAGAGAAGTTGCAGGATTGCTCACCGACATCGGTACGGAAGAATTGGCTCATATGGAAATTGTCTGTGCTATTATCTATCAATTAACCAAGAATATGTCCGTTGAAGATGCAAAGACGGCAGGATTTGATGCTTACTATATCGATCATACCTCCGCTCTCTGGCCTCAGGCCGCCGGTGGAATTCCCTATACTGCAACGGAGTTTCAATCAAAGGGTGATGCGATCACGGATTTATTCGAAGACCTGGCTGCCGAACAAAAGGCACGAACCACCTATGATAATATTCTAAGAATTGTAAAAGATCCTGAGATACAGGAACCAATTAAATTCTTAAGAGCCAGGGAGGTAGTTCATTTCCAAAGATTTGGTGAGGCCCTTGAGAAAATGAAGGATAAATTAAACGAGAAGAATTTTTATTACTTTAATCCTGAGTTTGATAAGCAGTTTTTGCAGCAATAATATAGAATTATAGCCTGGTATTAAACTTTTTTATTAGTTAATACCAGGCTATTTTTTTCATATTTTATTATGCCACCTGTCTTCTCTTCCTTGTATTCCTTACAATGCAAGAAAGAATGAAGTTGATGATAAAGTATACCAACGCTACAAATCCAAAGATAATAAATACACGCATGGATTGATTGACTGTACTGTCTATCTGTGCCGACATAATCCATTTGCTGTTATTGAAGAATTCTTCAATTGCCACCTGAGCAAGGAAAGAAGTATCCTTAATTACAGTGATAACCTGCGACAGCATGGCAGGGACAATTGCCTTGAAACACTGAGGTAAGATGATAAATATAAGTGTCTGAAAGAAATTAAATCCCTGAGAATAGGCCGCTTCAAACTGGCCTTTGTGGACAGAATTCAATCCACCTCGAATGATTTCAGCCATTACTGCACTGGTGAACAACGTAAATGCCAGAATTCCAGAGTACATCGGAGCATCAAATGGCTCGGGCATCCTTATCATAAATCGAATCGCCAATACCCATAAAAGATTCGGGGTATTACGGAAAATCTCTATATAAGTGATGCTGAACCCTTTCAGTAATTTATTCCCATAAGTTCGGAATAAAGCCAGAATGGTTCCAAAGAAAATACTCAGAATGATGGATATCAATGCCACATAAAAGGTTACTCCAAGTCCTCTCAGCATATAAAATACATTACTCCGGGTAAAAACCGATTCAAATGCGGTTATAAATTCGTTCATTTATGCCTCCCCCTTTCCAGTTTCATAGGATGAAAGCAGAGCCGAATAGTCTTTCGGCTTAGGCGTTGCTCCAAACCTTCTTTCCAAATATCCAGATAATCTGGCAAGCGGAAAACAAATGATGAAATATAAGGCACCTACTACCAGATAAGCTGGTCCATAGGCTAAGGTACTTGATGCAAATGAATCGGCCTGATACATCAGATCTCCTCCTGCGATAACAGCCAGGATAGAGGTATTCTTAATCAGGTTAGCAGCAACATTTGTCAGAGGCGGAAGCATCACTTTCAATGCCTGAGGCAGAATGATATATCCCATGCTCTGTAAGTACCCAAATCCCTGTGAGGCCGCAGCCTCCTCTTGTCCTTTGGGAACCGCCTGAATTCCGGTCCTTACTATCTCGGACATGTATGCCCCGTGATAGATTCCCACGCCTAGAATACCGATTGTTTTTACCGGCATGAAAACACCCACATAAGGTAGTGCGTTATACAAGAAGAACACCTGTACCAACAAAGGAGTATTCTGGAAGAATTCCACATAAACTCGTGATATCCCTCTTAAAACCTTTAGATGGCTGGTAGAAAAGATTCCGAATATAATTCCCAGAATCAAAGATAAGATTAGTCCTAGTATAACGATGTATAAAGTTGTCCCAAATCCCTCTAAGAAGGGATCAAAATTTTGAAATAATTTTTCCCATTTTTGCACTGAAAATGCACCCATTAATTCAATCCCCACTTCTCCATTAATTTGTCAAGCTCTCCGCTCTCTTTCATCTCAGCGATTGCCTCGTCTGCCTTTTGCGCTAAATTAGTGTTGCGCTTTGCAATTGCAATACCATATTCCTGAGGTGAAAATTCGTCGGGAAGCAACATCAAAGTGTCATTTAAATATCCACTTAAGATGGAACCATCTACAGAAAAACAATCTACACGGCCTGAATCTAATGCCGCCTTGATCTCCGGATAACTGGAGAATTCACTGAAGTTCAATGAGATTCCTATCTCATCCGCTGCCTTCTGAAGAGATTGTTTCGTCGTGGCCGACTGTGACACCCCTATGGTCTTGCCATCCATTCCCATAAAGTCTTCAATACCGGCCGACTTTTGAACCATCAATTTGACATGATCCGTATAATATGGCTGGGTGAAATTATAAGTTTCTTTTCTGTCTTCTGTAATTGTAAAGGTAGCGGCTACCATATCCAGCTCTCCTGTTTCCAGAAGCGGTCCTCTGGTCTTAGCTGTGACCGCCTGGAATTTGATCTCTACGTCCTCTCCATAAACCCTTTTACAGATTTCTCTGGCCACATCAATTTCGAAGCCTTCAAATTCCCGTGTGTCGATATTCATCAATCCAAAATTGGGAACGTCATTTTTACATCCAATTTTTACAACTTTCTTGTCAAAGATGGAATCTCCGCTGGAGTTTCCGCACCCTGATAACACCGTTGTAAGTAAAATACCCACTGCCAAAAGAGAGGATATTATTTTCTTCATTTTCATATTCTGTCTCCTCTTACTTAACTTTCTCTTTCTGATAGATTCTACATGATGATGAATCAGCGGATAATCTTACTTAAGAATGCCCGGGTTCTCTCATTTTCCGGATTATCAAAGAAATGCTCCGGTGTACCTTCTTCCAGAATCACCCCTCCATCCACGAAGAGAACACGATCAGCCACCTGTCTGGCAAAACCCATCTCATGGGTTACCACAACCATGGTAAAGTTATTTTCCTGAGACAAATTTATCATAACATCTAAAACTTCCTGAACCATTTCCGGATCCAACGCTGAAGTAGGCTCATCGAAGAGAATTACCCTGTTCTTCATGGTCAGAGCACGGGCAATGGCGATTCTCTGCTGCTGTCCGCCTGAAAGGTTCTGGGGATAGGCTCCCGCCTTTTCTTCCAACCCTACTTTCTTCAGATAAAACATGGCGGTCTCTATAGCATCGCTTTTCTTAACCTTCTGAAGCTTAATGGGTGCCAGAATCAAATTATCAAGTACCGTCAGGTGGGGATACAAATTAAACTGCTGGAACACCATGGCGCTATGAATCTTATTGATAAAAGCACGGCTTTTTTTGTTCAGCTCGTGGTTATGAATAAATACCTTACCGGATGTAGGCTCCTCCAGACAATTCATACATCGTACCAATGTACTCTTGCCCGAACCCGATGGACCGATGATAACCACCTTTTCGCCTTCTTTTACATCCAGATTGATTCCCTTTAGTACCTCAACATTGCCAAAACTCTTATGTACATTCTCTAATCTAATCAAATTATTACCTCCTTACCTCATTGTTATATTAAAAAGGCGCCACCTATCTGCGATGCAACTTGGTAAGCGCCTTACTTATCATGGGAATTTAAAATAAGTATCATATTACTATTATTTGTAACTTTTGTCAATGCTAAATATTTACAAATCACCGTACTATTCAATTAGAACTGTAATTGAGTAAAGCAAATTAAAATCCATACACAAGTGATGTAACCCCAATCAGATAGATTAAGTCTAACTGATTGAGGTTAGTTCAATTGCTTCCTTGCCGGTTAGGTGCTCCACTTGAATCTTGATCACGCATAAAATCTTCCACTCTCTTTGGATTTCCCTTTCCCCTGCCTCATCGAGTCCCGGTGAATACTTCTGATTCAACAGCCGCATTACTTTTAGTTTTTCGTCATCCTCTTCCACCTCCATAGCTTTGCCAAATGCGATGACACTTCTAAAGTAAGCGGTAAATTCTTCGGGAACAATCTGCTCTTTATCAATCACGCAAAAGGATACCTTATGATTCTTCCTGATTGCATCCAGCTTATGTCCGGACTTTGCGCAATGAAAATATATGGTTCCGTTATCATATACAAAATTAACCGGAACCGTATAGGGATAATCATCATCCCCAGATACGCCCAGAACTCCTGTCAGCCCTTTCATCAATATTTCTTCCGCTGCTGTATGTGATAATAGCTGTTTTTTCCTTCTCATCTCTCTAAACATCTCAATTGTACCTCCATCTTAATGGTTATTTTATTATTATTTAATGATTGTTTTTCCTAATAATTATATCCCACTGGATATTATAAAACAAATGAAAGCGTACGGAAAGAAAATAAGTCTATGATACAGAAAAAAATAGGAACCACATGGATTATGATTCCTATTTCCTTATTTGTAATTCGTAAAACTAAACTTTACTCTGTTTCCATGATATATTGATTCAGAATTCCTTCCAACATCTCCTGACGTCCGGAAGTATTCTTAGTTACCCCATGCTCCAGCGCATAGGCTTCTAATTCTTTAAATCCAATTTTATTATCGACTATATCTTTTCCTAAGCCTTCGTTATAACTTGCATATCTCTTTGCTTTAAAATCTTCAAATACACCATCGTCAAGCAACTTGGCCGCAACCTTAAGGCCACGTGCAAAAGTATCCATTCCCGCAATATAGGAGTAGAATAAATCATATTCATCGAAGGAAGCTCTTCGGACTTTAGAGTCAAAATTTAACCCGCCTTTTTTCAATCCGCCATCAAGTAATATCTCATACATAGCCAATACGGTATCATAGATATTGGTAGGGAACTGGTCGGTATCCCAACCCAGGAGTAAATCACCTTGATTTGCATCCACACTGCCTAATGCCCCATTAATTCTAGCCATATTTAATTCATGTTGGAAGGTGTGCTGTGCAAGAGTGGCATGATTTGCTTCAATATTAAGCTTGAAGTGATCCATCAAATCGTATTTGCGAAGGAATGCCAATACTGTGGATACATCAAAGTCATACTGGTGTTTGGTCGGCTCTTTTGGCTTTGGCTCTATTAACAATTGTCCATCAAAGCCAATCTCTTTGGCATAGTCCACTGCCATATGCAAGAGACGTGCTAAATTATCCAATTCCAGTCCAGTGTTTGTATTGAGAAGGGTTTCATATCCTTCACGCCCACCCCAGAACACATAGTTTTCACCACCTAATTCTTTGGTGATCTCCATCGCTTTCTTTATTTGCGCAGCAGCATAGGCAAAAACGGTGGCATTGCAGGAGGTTCCTGCTCCATGTACAAACTTATCGTCTCCAAATGCATTGGTAGTACCCCAAAGGCATTTGATTCCAGTACGCTTCATCTCCTCTTTGATAACACCCACAATGATGTCTAAGCGCTTATTCGTCTCCTCCAAATCTTTACCACGGGGAGCGATATCCGCATCATGGAAGCAGAAAAATGGTATCTGCGCTTTTTCCATGAATTCAAAAGCAACATGCACTCTCTCAATTGCCTTTTCCATTGCATCTTCTGAACTGTCCCAGGGTCTGTCCATGGTAGGGCTTCCAAAGGGATCCACTCCCATAAAGGTAAAAGTATGCCAATAAGACATGGCAAAACGCAGCTGATCCTTCATGGATTTTCCGTTGACAATTTCCTCTGGATTGTAGTATTTAAATGCTAGAAGATTCTTACTTTTGGGACCTTTATATTTAATTTGTTCGACATCTTTAAAATATGTCATATAAATACCTCCTAACTGGTATAGTATCTAGTTAATTGTATTAAGTTTATTCACTAAAC
>DVNN01000286.1 GCA_018714325.1 Candidatus Pelethocola excrementipullorum | reverse complement strand
GGAATATGGGTTTGAACAGTATGAGATCTCCAATTATGCAAAAGAAGGATACGAATGCAATCATAACATCGGTTACTGGAAACGGGTGCCTTATCTGGGACTGGGACTAGGTGCCGCTTCGCTGATGGAGGAGTGCCGGTTCTCCAATACAACAGATTGGAAGGAGTATCTTGATTACAGCCAAAATCCGAGAATCATCCGTAAGGACATGCAGGAGCTCACTGTGGAGGATGCCATGGAGGAGTTCATGATTTTGGGTCTTAGGATGTGCCGCGGGGTAGCGGAAGGCGACTTCAAAGAGCGGTTTGGCAGAGAAATTTCAGAGGTATATGGCGGTGTGGTTGATAAATACAGCGGGATGGGATTTATGCAGAAGAAAGAAGGAAATATCTCATTTACAAGGGCCGGAATCTCGGTAAGCAACACTATTTTGACCGATTTTCTCAGAGATTAATGGTAATAAAGAGATTAATGTTAACAAAAACAAAGAACGAAAGAACAAATGTTTGCCATTGATTTATAGATGTGATAAGATAAGTTATGAAAATTGTCTGCTTCCTCAGGCAATTGAATTTGATTATGATAGCGATGGCAAAAAGGAGATCATATATATGGCAATAAAACAGAAGAAAGAATTTATAAAAATACGTGGCGCTTCGGAGAATAATCTGAAGAGCGTGGATGTGGACATCCCCCGGAATGAGCTGGTGGTTTTGACCGGACTCAGTGGTTCAGGCAAGAGTTCTCTGGCCTTTGATACCATCTATGCCGAGGGGCAGCGCCGCTATATGGAGAGTCTCTCTTCCTATGCACGACAATTTCTGGGGCAGATGGAAAAGCCTAATGTGGAAAGCATAGAGGGACTGCCACCGGCCATATCCATCGACCAGAAATCCACCAACCGTAACCCCAGATCCACGGTGGGAACAGTGACAGAAATCTATGATTATTTCCGTCTGCTCTATGCCCGGGTGGGCATTCCCCACTGTCCAAAGTGCGGTAAGGAGATCAGCAAACAGACGGTTGACCAGATGGTGGACAAAATCATGGAACTGCCGGAACGTACCAAAACCCAGTTGCTGGCTCCCGTTGTGCGTGGAAGAAAGGGACGCCATGAGAAAGTGCTGGAACAAGCTAAGAAAAGTGGCTATGTCCGTGTACAGGTGGATGGCAGCCTTTACGAATTAACGGAAGAAATCACACTGGATAAGAATATTAAACATAATATTGAGATCGTGGTGGATCGTCTGATGGTTAAAGATGGCATACAGAAGAGACTCACGGATTCCATAGAAAGTGTCCTGGACTTGTCCAATGGCCTTTTGATGGTGGACACCATGGATGGCAATGTTTTAAACTTCAGCCAGAGCTTCTCCTGCCCTGATTGTGAAATCAGTATGGAAGAGATTGAACCCAGAAGTTTTTCCTTCAACAACCCATTTGGAGCCTGCCCCAGCTGCTATGGACTGGGATACAAGATGGAATTTTCGGAAGATTTGATGATTCCGGATCCTTCCTTAAGCATCGCAGACGGAGCCATTGTGGTTCTGGGATGGCAGTCCTGTACGGATAAATCCAGTTATACCAGAGCGATTCTGGATGCACTGGCCAGAGAATATAAGTTCTCACTGGACACTCCATTTCAGGATTATCCTAAAAAAATCCATGATATTCTCATCCATGGCACCGATGGGAAAAAGGTGAAGGTTTATTACAAAGGACAACGAGGGGAAGGCGTCTATGATGTGGCATTTGAAGGACTGATTAAAAGTGTGGAACGCCGCTACCGTGAGACTGGTTCGGAATCTACCAAACAAGAATACGAATCATTTATGCGGATTACCCCTTGTCCTGACTGTCACGGACAGAGATTGAAGGCAACTTCACTGGGAGTGACCGTGGGAGATAAGAATATCTTTGAAGTTACCTCCATGTCCATTGCGAAGTTAACAGACTTTATGACAAACCTTCAGCTGACAGAACAGCAAAATCTGATAGGAAAGCAGATTTTGAAAGAAATCAGAGCCCGTATTCGGTTCTTGATGGATGTGGGTCTGGATTATCTGACCTTGGCAAGAGCTACGGCAACATTGTCGGGAGGAGAGGCTCAGCGTATTCGCCTGGCAACCCAGATAGGATCAGGATTGGTTGGCGTCGCTTATATACTGGACGAGCCCAGTATCGGTCTTCATCAAAGGGACAATGATAAACTGCTGAAAACCCTTCTTCATCTTAGGGATTTGGGAAATACCCTGATTGTGGTTGAACACGATGAGGATACCATGCTGGCAGCAGACTGCGTTGTGGATATCGGCCCCGGAGCAGGCGAGCACGGTGGAGAACTTGTAGCAATCGGCACCGCGAAAGAGCTGATGAAGAATAAGAATTCTATTACAGGGGCATACCTTAGTGGAAGGATGAAGATACCGGTACCTGAGACTCGAAAAAAACCAGCCGGATGGCTAAAAGTGTATGGAGCTCAGGAGAATAACCTGAAAAATATTAATGTGAAATTCCCTCTGGGGATTATGACCTGTGTTACCGGTGTTTCGGGATCAGGTAAAAGTTCACTGGTCAATGAAATCTTATATAAAAAGCTGGCGAGAGAGCTGAATCGAGCCAGGCTCATTCCCGGTAAGCATAAAAAGATAGAAGGAATCGAGCAGCTTGACAAAGTCATAGACATTGATCAATCACCGATCGGAAGGACACCAAGGTCCAACCCGGCCACTTATACCGGCGTTTTTGATATGATCAGAGATTTGTTCGCATCCACAGCGGATGCCAAGGCAAAAGGGTATAAAAAGGGCCGTTTCAGCTTCAATGTAAAGGGCGGACGTTGTGAAGCCTGCAGTGGAGATGGAATTATCAAGATTGAAATGCATTTCCTGCCGGATGTATATGTACCTTGTGAAGTATGTCAGGGTAAAAGGTATAACCGGGAGACACTGGAGGTAAAATACAAAGGAAAGAGTATTTACGACGTATTGGATATGACTGTGGAAGAGGCGTTGACATTCTTTGAGCATGTACCGTCAATCCGCAGAAAGATAGAGACCTTATACGATGTAGGACTGTCCTATATTCGCCTTGGACAGCCATCAACCACATTGTCTGGCGGAGAGGCTCAGAGAATTAAGCTGGCCACGGAGCTGAGCAAACGCAGCACCGGAAAGACCATCTATATACTGGATGAGCCGACCACAGGTCTGCACTTTGCGGACGTACACAAGCTGATTGAAATCTTGAAACGTCTGTCAGAAGGCGGCAATACGGTTATTGTCATAGAACATAATCTGGATGTGATCAAAACCGCGGACTATATCATCGACATAGGGCCAGAGGGTGGCGATAAGGGTGGTACCGTGATAGCTTGTGGCACTCCGGAGGAGGTTGCGTCGATTCCGGTATCTTATACCGGACAATATGTCAAAAAATATCTCTAAAAACTGCTTTCCATTTCCTGCCACTATGTTTATAATGGACTAGACGGGAGATTTTGAGGACTGTAGAAAAATCATGTCTTCCATCTGAAGGGGAAAGGTATGGAGTGGTAAAAATAGTTGGGAAGGATAAATAAAGTGCTAGTAGTTGAGGAGATGAAAGGGGATTCATTATGGCTGCGGTAACGGATATTGGAATTGATTTAGGTACGGCCAGTATTCTGGTTTATGCGAAAGGTAAGGGGATCGTGCTGAAAGAGCCGTCCGTGGTTGCATATGATAAAGATGCCGATAAGGTTAAGGCAATTGGAGAGGAAGCCAGGCAGATGATCGGGCGGACACCGGGTAATATCATGGCAATCCGTCCGCTGCGTCAGGGCGTGATCTCAGATTATCTGATTACGGAAAAGATGCTGCGGTATTTCATCCAGAAGGCCATGGGGAGGAAGGCATTTAGAAAACCACGGATTTCAATTTGTGTACCAAGTGGAGTGACTGACGTAGAACGAAGGGCAGTGGAAGAGGCCACCTATCAGGCGGGAGCCAGAGATGTGACAATTATCGAAGAGCCCATTGCGGCGGCCATCGGAGCAGGGATAGATATCACGAAACCCTGTGGTAATATGATTGTGGACATCGGAGGTGGAACAACCGATGTGGCCGTGATTTCTCTGGGAGGAATTGTGGTTTCGGCATCTATACGTATCGCCGGCGACAATTTCAATGAGGCAATTATCCGTAATGTACGGAAGAATCATAAATTATTTATTGGAGAGCAGACGGCAGAGGCTGTGAAACTGCGGATTGGTACAGCATATAAGCGGTTGGAAGAGAAGACCATGGAGATCAAGGGACGTAACGTGGTAACAGGTCTTCCCAAATCCGTTCAATTGAGCTCTACGGAGATCTGCGAGGCGCTGAGGGAGACGGTGAATCAGATTGTGGAGACGGTTCAGAGTGTTCTGGAGAAAACCCCTCCGGAGTTAGCTGCTGATGTGTCTGAAAGAGGAATCGTTCTGACCGGCGGAGGCGCACTGTTGGATGGATTAGAAGAGATTATCCAGGAAAAGACAGGTATTAATACCGTAACCGCTGAGAATCCAGAGATGGCAGTGGTGGTCGGCACCGGAAAATATGTTGAACTTATGGATAAATTTAACCGTTAAAGGTACACCCGGAACTAACTTTATAAGCACGGTTCTGGGTTCCAGTTTATAACTTGAGAATTTTAGACTGCGAGGAGTTGTTATCCGGTCTTTTATTGCATAGATAATAGGCAGATGGTTTATTATGGATTGAATTCAGAGGGAACATGAAAGATAAAGTAGAAGGATATGTGGAACATATCATTTTTCGGAATGAAGAAAATGGTTATACGGTATTGAATTTAAGCGTGGACGGCAGCGAACTGACCTGTGTGGGAACCTTTCAATATGTCAATGAAGGAGAACTGCTGGAGGCCTCAGGAGAGTATACCGCCCATGCGGTTTACGGACAGCAATTTCGGGTGGACGATTATGAGACTAAAATCCCACAGGATTCCATGGCCATGGAGCGGTATCTGGGATCCGGAGCCATCAAAGGTGTGGGAGCGGCGCTGGCTGCCAGAATTGTCCGGAGATTTGGAACGGATACCTTAAGAATCATAGAAGAGGAGCCGGAGAGACTGGCGGAAATCAAGGGGATCAGTAACCGGAAGGCCAGGGAAATAGCGGCACAGATGTCTGAGAAATCAGAGATGCAGGATGCCATTATCTTCCTGTCCCAATATGGAATCACTTTGGGGCTTGGTATCAAGATATTCAATCAGTATGGTGATAGTGTTTATCGGATTTTAAGGGAGAATCCTTATAAAATCGCGGAAGACATCCCGGGGGTGGGATTTAAGACTGCCGACGAAATTGCCTCCAGGGCCGGAATACAGATGGATTCTGAGTTTCGCATCCGGAGTGGTTTGTACTATGTACTTTCCCAGGCCGGTGCCCAAGGTCACATCTACCTCCCCAAGACGGTATTATTCGCCAGGGCGAAGGAGATGTTAGGCGTTCTTACTGAATCCATGGACAAGTATCTGATGGATATGGCCATGGAACGTAAGATTATATTGAAAGAAGAGACGGATAACAGTGGAGAGCCTTACACCATCGTTTATAGCAGCCAATCTTATTATCTGGAACTTAACACGGCTCGTATGCTTCATGAACTGAATATCTTGTGTGAGGATGACAAGGCGCTGGTGGACCATCGCATCCGCAGTATTGAGAAAAACACCGATATTGAGCTGGACGAGATTCAGCGGGAAGCTGTGGTTGAGGCGGTATGCAACGGACTCTTGATACTGACCGGAGGGCCTGGTACCGGTAAGACCACCACCATCAATGCTATGATTCAATACTTTGCCTCCAAGGGTCTGGATATACTTCTGGCGGCGCCCACCGGGCGTGCTGCGAAGCGGATGACAGAGACCACAGGCTATGTGGCATCCACAATCCATCGGCTTTTGGAATTGTCTGGTGTGGTGGACGAGTCTTCGGCAAACGTAAGATTTGAACGGAATCAGGAGAATCCTCTGGAGGCGGATGTGATTATTATCGATGAGATGTCCATGGTCGACATCAATTTGATACATGCCTTGTTAGCAGCCATATTGCCTGGAACACGGTTGATTCTGGTGGGTGATATGAATCAGTTGCCCAGTGTGGGACCCGGAAGTGTTCTGAGGGATATGATCCGTTCCCAGTGCTTTAAAGTCGTGGAGCTGACAAAGATTTTCCGGCAGGCTGCTAAAAGTGATATTGTGGTGAATGCCCATAAGATACATGCGGGTGAGCAGATTGTACTGGATAATAAAAGCCTGGATTTCTTCTTTTTGAAGCGATATGATGCAAACCTGATTTTAAGTGTAATCATCACCTTGATCCAGAAGAAGCTGCCTAAGTATGTGGAGGCGGAGCCATTGGATATTCAGGTGCTGGCGCCCATGAGAAAAGGGGCGTTAGGTGTTGAAAACCTGAATGTAGTCCTGCAGAAGTATCTGAATCCCCCATCCGAGGATAAGAAAGAGAAAGAGACTGCGAGCTGTATCTTCCGTGAGGGGGATAAGGTGATGCAGATTAAGAATAATTACCAGCTGGAGTGGGAGATACGCGGTCAATATGGGATCGCCGCAGATCGGGGATTGGGAGTCTTTAACGGAGACTTAGGGATTGTCAGACAGATTAATTCATTTGCAGAATTGTTGACAGTTGAGTATGATGAACACCGGTTTGTGGATTATACATATAAACAATTGGATGAGCTGGAGCTGGCGTATGCCACCACGATTCATAAGTCTCAGGGTAGTGAGTATCCGGCCGTGATCATACCACTTCTGGGCGGGCCCAGAATGCTTATGACCAGAAATCTGCTGTATACAGCGGTGACCAGAGCTCGTAAATGCGTGACCCTCGTGGGCAGTGATGTGACATTTCAGGCTATGATTGACAATCATCAGGTGGAAAGCAGATATACCACATTGGCAGAGCGGATTACTGAATTTTAGAAGGAAAAGACGTAAAGTATCATTGGGTGAGAGTCATCGGGGAGAAAGGACTCTATATGAAGTTGTTGGATATCTTATATCCGAAGCGTTGTGCTTTATGTGACCGTGTGATTTCCCGGCGGGAATATCCGGTCTGTTTGAAGTGTAGAAAAGAGATTCGACCGATTGAGGAACCTAGATGTATGCATTGCAGCAAACCGCTGAGCAGTGATGGGGAAGAACTTTGTCCTGATTGTAAAAGACATAAGTTCTCCTATGACTGTGGGTTTGCTGCTTTTTTGTATCGGGGGAAGATGAAGAACTCCCTGATGCGTTTTAAGTATGGCGGCAGACAGGAATATCGGGAGTTCTATGGTGAGATGCTGAATCTGTTTGCGGCTGAGAAGGTGAGGCGGTGGTCGCCGGAGGTGTTGATACCGGTGCCGGTACATCCAGGGAAGTTAAGACAGAGAGGATACAATCAAGCCGAGGTGCTGGCCCGGAAATTGGGGGAAGTCTGGGATATTCCTCTGGACAGTCAATGTATGAAGCGTATTAAGAAAACAAGGGCTCAGAAAGATCTGGATGATAAGGAACGGAGAAAGAATCTGCGACATGCATTTTCGGTAGTCGGGGATGTGGATTATCGAAGTGTTTTGATAGTTGATGATATCTATACCACCGGAAGTACTGTAGATGCACTGGCGAAACTTTTAAAGGAGAAGGGCGTGGAGGAAGTTTATTTTGTGACTGTCTGCATCGGGAAAGGCATGTAGGAAGGATTTTCCTTAAGGTAGTTGTCAAGGATTTTAAGATAAATTTCCTTTTCATAGCCTGTGAAGTATGATACAATACTTTATGAATTGTGGAGTACTTGGTAAAGGAGCGGATATGCTGAATAAAGAGAGAGTTGGGCTGATGACGAAACTCGCCCGCTACGAAAAAAGAGAGGAAAAGAGATATCTGAAGATTGGTAAATACTATCGCAGCGATTATATTGGTATCGCCTTACTGAAGAATTTTTTTGCTTCCACAATTGCCTATATTCTTATTCTGGTTCTGATTTTTGTGTACCAGATAGAGGCACTCATGCAGAGGCTGAATGATTTGAATATCCAACCGATGATTTTTGAAGCAGTTGCAGGTTATATTATTATGCTGGCCATTTTTTCCGGCATAACCTACACAGTTGCTTCTATTCGTTATGCAAAGGCAATTAAAAGCGTGGAAGCTTATGACGGCGCCCTGAAAAAGCTGGAGAAGCTTTATGAAAAGGAAACACAGGAGGGGCAGCATAAAAAACCGGGAGGTTATCATTCATGACAGCACTACTTGAACTGAAAGAAAAGCTTCAAATCCTATATGGCAGATATAGTTCCTATATCCAGCCAATTTTAAAGTTTTTCCTTGCAGTCTTCATATTAAGCAGTATAAACAAGACACTGGGTTATATGGAGATGATGAATAGTATATTTGTACTTTTGATTATATCGTTACTCTGTGCAATCCTTCCGTTGAATGCAATTGTGGTGTTCGGCGGAATTACGATTATTATACATACCTTTGCGCTCGGCTTGGAAATAGGGGGCGTTACCCTGGTACTGTTTGTACTGATGTATTTATTATACTTCAGGTTTACACCAAGGGATGCACTGGCTGTGGTAATTTCACCGGCCGCCTTTTCTTTGGGAATGCCGTGCATCATACCACTGGGATTTGGTCTGTTAAGAGGGCCGGGCTCAGCTATTTCGGTGTGTATCGGAACCATTACCTACTATTATCTCAAGACGGTTAAGGATGTGGTAGAGCCGTTAAAAGCAGTGGAGAAGCAAGATATAGTCGGTAATATTCAGGCACTGATCGGCGGTGTTTTGGACAATAAGGAATTATTTGTACTTATGATAGCTGGAGCAGCAGTTGTGATTATCGTATATTCCATTCATAAGATGAGTATGGACTACTCATGGTATATTGCCATTGTGGTGGGATGTCTGTTCTACATTATCATTTCAGCCGGCGGTGCTATCTTGTTGCGGGCTGATATTTCGGTTCCTGTGATTCTGGTAGGTACAATAGGATCCGGACTCTG
>DVNN01000021.1 GCA_018714325.1 Candidatus Pelethocola excrementipullorum | reverse complement strand
GAGGGATTGTACCATGATGTGGGATTCATGTGGATGCACACGGCAGTGGCGAACTACCGCCTTACCGGCAACCGTCAGTCCTATATACGGGGACAGCATGCGGCCAACCTTTTGGCTGGCAGGTTTAATGTACTTGGCAATTTCATTCGTGCATGGAATGACGATAAAGCCGGATGGATCATCATCGACTGTCTGATGAACCTGTCACTGCTCTACTGGGCCAGTGAGGAGACAAAGGATCCCCGCTTTTTGGCCATTGCCAATAAACATGCGGATACCGCTATGGAGAAGATTCTGCGCCCTGACGGTTCCTGTAACCATATTGCCATCTTGGATCCGGAGAATGGAGAGCTGCTGGAGGCGCCGGGTGGCCAGGGATATGGAGAAGGGTCCTCCTGGTCCCGTGGTCAGGCCTGGGCAATCTATGGATTTGCCATCAGCTATGCACATACCAAAGAGCAGAAGTACCTGGATGCTGCCAAGCAGGTGGCCCATTACTTTATTTCTAATGTAGCTCTTAGCAATTATCTTCCGCTTTGTGATTTCCGTGCGCCGGAACAGCCCGTATATTATGATGCCACGGCCGGTGCATGTGCGGCCTGCGGTCTGCTGGAGATAGCAAAGCATGTATCTCCGCATGAAAAAGCGTTATACGAAAAGAGTGCCCTCAAAATGTTGCAGGCCATGGAGAGAGAATTCTGCAATTGGAATCCGGAGGAAGACGGCATTCTTGGCATGGGAAAGGTAGCGTATCATGATGAGGGGGAAGATTGTCAGGTTTCCATTGTTTATGGAGACTATTTCTTTATCGAAGCCATGCTTCGCCTGATGGAAAAAGATTTTTGGATCTGGTAGGAGGAAAAGAGATGGAGAAAACGACTCTGACAAGCAGAGAAGATTTTGAAAGGGTCATGCTGAGGATGCTGAATCCACTGAAACCTTATTACAGCGAAGGCGGTGCGCAGCTGAAGATCGGGTATACCAGTGCCCATTACCCGGATGAAAGTGCCTGGATGGAAGGCTTTTCCCGGCCCCTGTGGGGATTGGCTCCGTTCTGGGCCGGCGGCGGCAGGAACCCGGAGTTTGAAGCGCTTTATCGAAAAGGTCTGGTATCGGGGACGGATCCTAAATCACCGGAATACTGGGGCACCTGTGAGGATTATGACCAGCGTCTGGTGGAGATGGCATCACTGGCCTATACACTTTTGATTGCCAAAGAGAAGATCTGGGAGCCGCTGGCGGAGCAGGAAAAAGAACAGATCGTCCGGTGGCTCAATGAGATTAACCATAACAGATGTTGTGACTGCAATTGGCGGTTCTTCAATGTTTTGGTTAATGTGGCATTGAAAAAGCTAGGCATGCCCTATAGCGGGGAGGAGATGCAGAGCAGCCTGGATTTTATCGAATCCTGCTATATCGGCGGAGGCTGGTATGTGGATGGTGAGAACGGACAGGCAGACTATTATATTCCATTTGCCATGGAGTTCTACGGGATTATCTATGCGATGGCCATGAAAGACGAGGATCCTGAGCGGTGCCGCCGGTATCTGGACCGGGCGGAGACTTTCGGCAAGGATTTTGTCTACTGGTTTGCGGAGGATGGAAGCGCGTTGCCCTATGGCCGTTCCCTGACCTATCGATTTGCTCAGGTAGCCTTTTATTCCGCCTGCATCATGGCTCATATTGAGCCCTTACCCCTTCCAGTAATGAAGGGAATCATCGTAAGACATATGGATTATTGGTTGAATCAGCCTATCTTTGACCACGCGGGGCTTATGACCATCGGTTACTGTTATCCTAATCTACAGATGACGGAAAGTTACAATGCACCGGGCTCGCCTTATTGGGCGATGAAGACCTTCGCCTGCCTGGCATTGCCAAAAGAAGATCCCTTCTGGGCTTGTGAAGCGGCTCCTCTTCCTTGGATGGAATCACAGAAATATCTGGAAAAAGCGGATATGATCATCCAGAGAAGAGGAGATGGCAATGTGGTGGCGTTGCCAGGCGGCCGTACCTTGTCCCATATACATACCCATACAGAAGAGAAGTATGCCAAATTTGCTTATTCCACCCAATATGGGTTCAGCGTGATGCGTTCTCCCATGAATTTTGGGGAAGCGGCTCCGGACAGCGTGTTGTCCTTTGAGGTGCTGGGACATATCTATATGCGTGGCCAGGCCCAGAATTATACGGTGACAGAGGACAAGGTGCTGTCTGACTGGTCACCAGTACCCGGGATTCAGGTTCATACGGAGATCATACCCACACCCAATGGGCATAAACGAATCCACATCGTTGACAGTAATTATGACTGCAAGGCTTATGATGCCGGATTCGCACTTCCACTGGGGAGTCCTGAAGGTTGTGTGGTGCGATGTCTGCAGGGTGAAGGCAGCGAAAAGTTATTGAAACCAGATCCTAATACGAATCTGATTCATAGCAAGACCGTAATACCCGTGGTGGAATATGAAATCCATCGGGGAAAGAATATGTTAGAGACAGAGGTTCAGTATTAGAAGGAGGAAGGAATTATGGCACAGATTTGTATTAAAATATATAATAAAGAAGGAAAAACCCTTGTGGTGAGCAGGGGAGAAGAGGAAGTGAATCTGGTATATTCAGCCGAATATGAGGAAGGGGATCGTATTGGGGTGGAGATTTCTGAAGTCCCTGCGTTTTATTGGCTGCAGCTGGATGATGCCAAAGGTTTTTCCCTGGTATATCTGACTGGAAATCTGGATTATGTGATACCATTCGGCGAAAAGAGAATCAATCTGTCGCCCAAGGTATTCCATGGTAAGAAACATCTGTTAAGCCTTAGAAAGGCCAGACCTTTTGAATATGAAGGATATAGAAATCTTTCTAAGAATGTCAACGACCAGCACGTCGGAGGCAATTGTTTTCCACACGCTTCAGCCAATGTGGAAACAAGGGGAGAATCTGTATTCGCAGCTATGAATGCCATAGATGGTGTCACCGTCACCAGCTGCCACGGCGAATGGCCTTACCAGTCCTGGGGCATCAATCAACGGGCGGATGCGGTGTGGCGGTTGGATTTTGGCCGAATGGTGGAAGTGGATCGGATCATCTTCTACAGCAGGGCGGATTTCCCCCATGATAATTGGTGGAGAAAGGGAACTGTAACCTTTTCCGATGGAAGTACCATGGTGCTGGATCTGAAGAAGACCGGCACAGCTCAGGAATTTCTCTTTGAAAAGAAACAGATTTCCTGGTTGGAGCTTGGGGAGTTGATTAAATCGGAGGAGGCTTCTCCATTTCCTGCACTGGTTCAGCTGGAAGTCTTTGGAACAGAAGCTGGTAATGATAAATAAGCTTCTATAACTAAGTTGAAAATATGGAAAAACTTAAGGCGCTTCTGCAAAAGGAAGCGTCTTTTGACATGGTCTTCATTACATCATGTTTAAAATAAGAAGTATTACTATATAATAGAAAGCAATGACTACTATACGAATGGTACATTAGCTTATGATTTATCAAAAAAGCGGTCATAAATTCGATTCATCTTTTTACAGGACAATGTATATTTCATCCAAATATTACAAATAATAGCTCTATGAAATATTAGCGAAGTTGGCAGTGCTAAAAAAATAAAATACTAATAAAGAGAAAATTTGTAATAAAGGAGCATAATCACATGAAAGCTACAGGAGTTGTCAGACGTATCGATGATCTGGGGAGAATTGTAATTCCCAAAGAAATCAGAAGAACAATGAGAATCCGTGAAGGAGAACCGATGGAAATCTTTACCGGCCGTGAGGGTGAAATCGTGTTGAAAAAATATTCCCCAATGGGTGAGATGGCAAAATTTGCGAAAGAATATGCCCAGGTGCTGTCTCAGATGACAGGATATCTGGTGTGTATCTCGGATCATGACCAGATTATTACGGCCAGTGGTTCCGGTCAGAAGGATTTTGAAGGCAAGAATATCAGCGGCGATTTGGAGAGTGCAATCGCCGGGCGAACGACAATCTTAGCAGGTCAAAAAGAAAGTGCATTTATCAAGCTGACCGATGAGGATGAAAAAGACAGTCTCTCTCAGATTGTAGTTCCGATAATCTCCGCCGGAGATGCTATTGGATCCGTGGTGATTCTGGACCGCGGAAAGAATCCAGGTACGAAGATGGGAGAGAATGATAAAATCCTGGCCCAGGTAGCAGCAGGATTTTTGGGAAAACAGATGGAACAGTAGTTTTGGAGACTGGGATTTACCACCGCCCATTCTGACCCCCGCACTGGAGCGGTTCAGGATGGGCGGTATTTTAATATCATAGCAAAATCCTCTTTCCTATGATATTAAAACCCTCCGGGGGATGCGCAGACTCTTACTTATATTTACCCATCTGGCGGAATAACATGAAAGAAAGGGCCGGTGAATCAGAAATAAGATGAAGAAAATTGTAATAAAACATTGAAGGAACACCGGAAAACTGCTATCATAGGTCTTATTGGAGGAATGAAAATGACAGAATTTCTAGTACATAGATTCGTGAAGAATTATGAGAATACTGAGGATACACAGGTGCGCACCAGCTATGGCATACTAAGCAGCGTGGTGGGCATTTTCTGTAATGTATTCTTGTTTGCCGCCAAGTTTACCATTGGGCTTTTGTTAAAATCCCTGGCAGTAACGGCGGACGCGTTTAACAATCTATCGGATGCAGCCTCTTCCGTCATCAGCTTCATCGGCGTGAAGATGGCCAGTAAACCTGCTGATGAGGATCATCCCTTTGGACATGGAAGAATTGAGTATATTTCTGCTTTAATCGTGTCATTTCTGGTTGTAGAAGTGGGGCTTACATTCCTCAAAAGTTCCGTGGGCAAATTAATGAATCCCGAGGATATTGCATTTGAATGGGTGCCCTTCCTGATATTGGTGCTTTCAATCGGCGTGAAATTTTGGATGGGAATGTTCAACAGAACATTGGGTAAGCGGATTAATTCCAAGGTGATGTTGGCTACTTCTACTGATTCTATGGGGGATGTGATTACCACAAGTGCAACCGTTGTCTCCATCCTGATCAGCCAGTTTACATCTGTTAATGTGGATGCAATCGCCGGAATCATCGTCTCAGGCATCGTAATCTGGTCTGGTTTTTCCATAGCCAAGGATACTTTGGAGCCTTTGATTGGGCAGGGAGTGCCCAGAGAGTTGTATAAGCAGATTACCGATGAGGTGGAATCTTTTGATGGTATTGTGGGAACTCATGACCTGATTGTACATAATTATGGACCTAATCACAGCATGGCCTCGATACATGCGGAAGTACCCAACAATGTGGATATAGAAGTCTCCCACGAGATTATCGATAAGATTGAGCGGGATGTCAGCAAGAAGCTGAATATCTTCCTGGTGATCCACATGGATCCGGTGGAGACACGGGATAAGAAGGTGCTGGAGGTTAAGGAGAAATTAAACCGGGTGATCAAAGCACTCGATCCAAAACTAAGTTTCCATGATTTCCGTGTAGTGAATGGTGACCAGCAGATGAATCTGATATTCGATCTTGTGGTTCCCAGGGAATACTCTCAGGAGACGGCAGATCAGATACTGCACCAGGTGATGGGGCTGATGAAGGAAATGGACCATAGATACGAGTGTGTGATTACCATGGACAAAAGTTATATTGCAGAGGAATAGTTGTTTTTTTCTTTTGGAAGTCCTAAAAAAACAACAAAATGTAAAAAAAGGGCTTGCATTTTTGTACGTAATACTTTATAATACATTTTGTTGTGAGAAATTGGGCTATCGCCAAATGGTAAGGCAACGGACTCTGACTCCGTCATTTCAAGGTTCGAATCCTTGTAGCCCAGTTGTTAAAGTCTCAGGTCAAGAACCTGGGACTTTTTTTCCATATAAGGAGAAGATAAAGATGAAGTATTCATTTACCAGTAGGATTCGTTACAGTGAAATCGGAGAGAATCGTAGACTGACACTTCCGGCACTGATTAATTATTATCAGGACTGCAGTAATTTCCAATCCGAGGAAATCAGAATGGGAATTGACTGGCTAAATGAGTCCAAAAGAGCATGGGTGTTGGTTGCCTGGCAGATTCATGTAAACCGTTATCCGGTCATGGGTGAGCAGGCCGTGATCAGTACCTGGGCCTATGATTTTAAGTCGTTTCAGGGACAGCGAAACTTTATCATGGAGGATGATAAGGGGGAACTGTTGGCATATGCCAATTCCACCTGGGCCTTTATGAATCTGGAGACTGGTCATCCGGAGCGGATTCCCCAGGAGGTAGTGGACAAGTACGGTCTGACAGAAGGGTTTGAGGCTGATTTTGGGCCGCGGAAGATACAGATACCAAAAGATGGCGGGAAGACATTCGAGTCATTTACAGTGATGGAGTATCACCTGGATACCAATCATCATGTGAATAACGGACAATATATCCAGATGGCTCAGGGATATCTGCCGGCCGACTTTGAGGTGAAGAAGATGCGGGCGGAATACAAGCAGCAGGCCTATCTGGGAGATGGGATGACGCCTGTCTTTTATGAAATACCGGATGGATATCTGGTAACACTGAATGACAAGGATGGAAAGCCCTATGTTTCCGTGGAGTTCAAATAAGTTTTAAAATATTGGACGTGGATTGTTTAGGTATCATGGGGTCAATAGGTATTTTTTCTCGTGGATTCAAGAGTGAGTGGTATTAGAGGAGAGTTTTATGTTAGAAATAGGAAGAAAGCAATCATTATTTATAGTGAAAAAGGTGGACTTTGGCGTATATCTTGGGGAAGAGGTGAATGCTTCCATGGATGAGCGTGTGTTGCTGCCAAAGAAACAAGTACCTGAAGGAGCGAGCGAAGGAGATGAGCTGGAGGTTTTCCTGTACCGGGACTCCTCGGACAGATTGATTGCCACCACCAATGAGCCTAAACTGCAGATGAATGAGGTCAAGGAACTGACCGTAAGCGCCGTAGGTAAGATAGGAGCATTTCTGGACTGGGGATTGGAAAAAGATCTGTTCCTTCCATTTAAAGAGCAGACGAGGAAGGTACGGGAGGGGGATTCCTGCCTTGTGGCTCTTTATGTGGATAAGAGCGACAGACTTTGTGCGACGATGAAGATCTATCATTATCTGAAAACCAGACCGCCTTATGTGATTGGCGATATGGTGGAAGGTACAATCTATGAGATCAGCCAGAACTTCGGTGCTTTTGTGGCTGTGGATGATCAGTATTCGGGATTGATTCCAAAGAAAGAGGCTCAGGCATCCTACAAGGTTGGGCAGAAGCTGAGCCTGCGTGTAACGGAAGTGAAGGAAGATGGTAAGCTGGCTCTTTCCGCCCGGCAGAAGGCACATATCCAGATTGAAGAGGATGCGGATAATGTATTGAGCGTGATTGAAGAATTTGCCAATGTACTTCCTTTCGATGATAAGGCCTCACCTGAGGTGATTCAAAGAGAGTTCGGCCTTAGCAAGGCATCCTTTAAGCGGGCTGTGGGACATCTGCTGAAAGAAAAGAAGGTGGAGATCCGGGACGGGAAAATCTGGAGAATTCATTAGACACACTTTCCCATATATGTTATGATAAACAAATAATGACCGTGTGAGGCCGTCGACTTGACGATGGATTTACATGGTCCGGATACATAATATGATTGTAAGGTTATCCAAATGTTTGGAATATAAATTATAGGAGGATTTCGGTGGACTCGCTGGATTATTATGAACGGTATGCCATACCGTATTACGAGCAAACCATTGACTTGGATTTATCGGAGATTATGCAGGCTTTTGTGGATCTGCTTCCGGAAGGGGCTGAGGTGTTGGACCTGGGCTGTGGTTCCGGAAGGGATACAAAGGCACTGGAAGAACATGGATTTTACGTGACACCCATGGATGGTTCAGCCAAGATGTGCGAACTGGCAGAGATTTATACGGACAAGGAAGTACTGCATCTTACTTTTGAAGAGATGGACTTTCAGGAGGTGTTCGATGGCATCTGGGCCTGTGCTTCACTGGTACATGTAACAGGGGAAGAGATAGGTATCATCATGGATAAGGTTCTGGATTCATTAAAACCAGGCGGTATTCTCTATTTTTCAGTATATGAAGGAGACCGTGACGGGATATATGGTGGGCGGTATTTTCACGATTATACGGAAGAAAGCTTAAAGCGTCTGTTACGTCATCGCCAGAATGCTGAGATTGTTAGAATCTGGCATACCGATGATGTGAGACGGGACAAAGAGGATCATCAGTGGCTGAATGTATTGGTCAGAAAACTGATTTGAATATGATAATGTAGGAATGCAGCCATCACAGGGTTTTGAAAACTTCTGTAGGGGTGCATTCTTTTGCTTTAGAAAAGGAGGAAAAACTTGGGATTTGTACATCTTCATACACATACGGAATATAGTCTGTTGGATGGTTCCAATAAGATAAGAGAATACGTGGCCCGGGTAAAGGAACTGGGGATGGACAGTGCTGCGATCACCGATCACGGAGTCATGTTCGGAGTCATCGACTTTTACCGGACGGCAAAGGAAGCAGGCATCAATCCGATTCTAGGTTGTGAGGTTTATGTGGCCCCAGGGTCCAGATTGGATCGGGAAATTGGATCGGGAGAAGACCGGTATTATCATCTGGTACTGCTGGCAGAGAACGATGTGGGGTATAATAACCTGATGAAAATCGTATCCATGGGCTTTGTGGAGGGATATTATTACAAGCCCCGTGTGGATATGGAACTGCTGGAAAAGTACCATGAAGGACTGATTGCCTTATCCGCCTGTCTGGCCGGAGAGGTTTCCCGGTATCTGGTGAGGGGATTGTATGATGAGGCCAAAAAGACGGCATTACGCTACCGAGATATTTTTGGACCCGATAACTACTTTCTGGAAATCCAGGATCACGGAATTCCGGAACAGAGGCTGGTAAACCAGCAGATGATGAGGCTGAGCCGTGAGACGGGAATCGGATTGACTGCAACCAATGACGTTCACTACACCTACGCCGATGATGAGACCTCCCATGATATTCTGCTTTGTATCCAGACGGGTAAAAAAGTGGCGGATGAGGACCGTATGCGATATGAAGGCGGTCAGTATTATGTGAAGTCCCCGGAAGAGATGGCTGAATTGTTTTCCTATATACCGGAGGCGCTGGAAAATACGCAGAAAATCGCGGACCGATGCCATGTGGACATTGAATTCGGGGTGACAAAACTCCCCAAATTTGATGTGCCGGAAGGATTTACCTCCTGGGAATATCTGAATAAACTATGTTGGGAAGGGTTGGAGCAACTATACCATGAGCCAACCGAAGAAATGAAAAAGCGCTTGGATTATGAGCTTGAAACCATTAGGACCATGGGATATGTGGATTACTTTCTGATTGTATGGGACTTCATAAAGTATGCCAGAGACCATGATATCATCGTAGGACCCGGAAGGGGATCCGCGGCCGGAAGTATTGTATCCTACACTTTGGGCATAACCCAGCTGGATCCTATGCGCTATAGCCTTCTGTTTGAGCGTTTCCTTAACCCTGAGCGAGTGTCCATGCCCGATATTGACGTGGACTTCTGCTTTGAACGAAGACAGGAAGTCATCGATTACGTAGTCCGTAAATACGGGAAAGACCGGGTGGTACAGATCGTTACCTTCGGTACCATGGCTGCCCGTGGTGTAATCCGGGATGTGGGACGTGTTCTGGACATGCCTTATGCCACCGTGGATGTAATCGCCAAGATGATTCCCAATGAGTTGAATATCACCATAGATAAAGCCTTAAAGATGAATCGGGAGTTGAAGAATGTCTACGATACCGATGACGAGGTTCATCATCTGATTGATATGTCAAAACGTCTGGAAGGGCTGCCCCGCCATACGTCCATGCATGCCGCTGGTGTGGTTATCTCTCAGAAGGCGGTGGATGAATACGTTCCTCTTTCCAGAGCTTCAGATGGTACCATCACCACTCAGTTCACCATGACTACTCTGGAGGAGCTGGGACTTCTGAAGATGGATTTCCTGGGCCTTAGGACGCTTACCGTTATTCAAAATGCCCAGAAACTGGCGGAACGTGATAATGGCATCACTCTGGATCTGATGAATATTAATTTTAATGATCCTCAGGTGCTGGCCATGATTGGTTCGGGAAAATGTGAGGGCGTGTTCCAGCTGGAAAGTGCCGGCATGAAAGGGTTTATGAAGGAATTAAAGCCTCAGAGCCTGGAGGATATCATCGCCGGAATCTCTCTTTACCGCCCGGGTCCTATGGATTTTATTCCACAATACATCCGGGGTAAGAACCATCCGGAGAGCATCACTTACCGGTGCCCTCAGCTGAAGCCTATCCTGGAGCCAACCTATGGCTGTATTGTCTACCAGGAGCAGGTTATGCAGATTGTGCGGGACTTGGCCGGCTATACTTTGGGCAGGAGCGACCTGCTTCGCCGGGCCATGTCCAAAAAGAAGGCTTCTGTGATGGAAAAAGAGCGGCAGAATTTCGTGTACGGCAACCCCGAAGAAGGAGTCCCGGGCTGTATTGCCAATGGAATCGATGAAGAAGTGGCCAATCATATCTATGATGAGATGACTGACTTTGCAAAATATGCATTTAATAAGTCCCATGCCGCGGCATACGCTGTTGTTTCTTACCAGACGGCTTACCTGAAATACTACTACCCGGTGGAGTTTATGGCAGCGCTTATGACCTCCTGTATAGATAACCCCGGAAAGGTATCCGAGTACATCCTGAACTGCAGATCCATGCAAATCGATCTGCTCCCGCCGGACATTAACCGAAGCGAGGGCGTGTTTACCGTGGAGCAGAATTCTATCCGTTATGGACTTTCGGCGGTAAAGGGCATAGGAAAGCCAGTGATGGATGCCATTGTAGAGGAACGTACCAACAATGGAGAATTCAAAAATCTAAAGGATTTTATCGAGCGGTTAAGCGGAAAAGAAGTGAATAAGAGAACCCTGGAGAACTTTATCAAAGCAGGGGCTTTTGACAGTCTGGGAGGCACGAGAAAGCAGTTCATGCTGATCTATGCTCAGGTTCTGGAAGATGCCAACAGGGAGAAAAAGAATGCTCTGACCGGACAGATGAGCCTGTTTGATCTGGTATCACCCGAAGAAAAAGCAGCATATGAGATTAAGCTGCCCGATGTGGGTGAATACTCCAAAGAAGAACAGCTTTCATTTGAGAAAGAGGTGCTCGGCGTATATATCAGCGGTCATCCTCTGGAAGAATACGAAGAGCGATGGAGAAATAACATATCGGCCGTCACTTTGGATTTCCTGCCTGACGAAGAGAGTGGAGAGCCCAAGGTACGGGATGGTGCGAAAGAGATCATCGGAGGGATGATTACAGATAAAACAGTAAAATACACGAAGAATAATAAGACGATGGCATTTCTCACAGTAGAGGATCTGGTGGGGACCGTGGAAGTCGTGGTATTTCCCAGGGACTACGAGATGAATGCAGCCTTGATGAATGTGGACTCGAAGGTCTTTATCAAAGGTCGGGTATCGGAAGAAGAGGATAAACCCAGTAAATTAATCTGTGAACGAATCTTCGCATTCGATGAGATGCCCCGGGAACTTTGGATTCAGTTTTCCGTTCGGGAAGATTATGAAAAAGAGGTGGCACACCTTTATGAAATTCTGCGGGAGTCCGATGGTTCTGATGGAGTTGTTCTATATATAAAGTCGGATAAAGCTCTGAAGCGGCTGCCCCCCAGCCGGAATGTCAAAATCAATGAACAGCTTTTAGCTAATCTGACAAAATCTTATGGTCAGAACAACGTGAAAGTTGTGGAAAAGAGTATTGAAAAACGTGGAAAAATGCATTAGAATAGGGAATGTATGTAGAGTAGAGGAAAAGGATTGAATTTTTATCACGGAATGATAAAAGACGGAGGGAATTAGATGGCTACAGAGAACAAAGTAAAAACGATTGGTGTTTTAACCAGTGGTGGTGACGCTCCGGGAATGAATGCTGCTATTCGCGCCGCAGTAAGGCGTGGCCTGCAAAAGGGTGTCCATATGAAAGGTATCCTGAAAGGTTATGATGGCCTTATGAATGAGGAAATCATAGATTTGTCTGCAAGAGATGTATCTGATACCATTGAGCGTGGAGGTACAATTCTTTACACAGCCCGCTGTGCGGAGATGCGGACGGAAGAAGGACAGAAAAAAGCAGCTGAAACTTGCCGGAAGAATGGAATTGACGGCTTGGTTGTAATCGGTGGAGATGGTTCATTCGCAGGAGCACAGAAACTGGCTAATTTAGGAATTAATACAGTAGGCGTTCCTGGAACGATTGATTTGGATATTGCTTGCACTGAGTATACCATCGGCTTTGATACCGCAGTGAACACTGCTATGGAAGCCATTGATAAAGTACGTGATACCTCCACTTCTCATGAGCGATGCAGCATCATCGAAGTTATGGGAAGGAATGCCGGATATATTGCCCTTTGGTGTGGTATTGCCAATGGTGCGGAAGATATCCTGCTTCCTGAAAAGTATGATTACGATGAGCAGAAGATTATAGAGAATATCATTGAGAACCGTAGAAAAGGTAAAAAACATCATATTATCATAAATGCAGAAGGAATTGGACATTCTACCAGCATGGCACGTCGAATAGAAGCAGCTACCGGAATCGAGACCCGTGCTACGATCCTGGGACACATGCAGCGTGGTGGAAGCCCAACCTGTAAGGATCGTGTCTACGCATCGATCATGGGTGCATATGCTGTAGATCTTCTGCTGTCTGGTAAGACAAGAAGAGTTGTGGGTTATAAGAATGGTGAATATGTGGATTTTGATGTCAACGAAGCACTCGCCATGACCAAGTCTATTCCGGAGTATCAGTTTGAGATAGCAAAGGCTCTTTCTTATAACTATAATAAATAACACATAATAGATTCAAAAGATAAAGCGTTTTATGAAGCTGCCGCAGAACGAGATGTTGCGGCAGCTTTTACTTTCACGAAAGGGAGGGGTCTGGGGAACATGATCACAAGCAGTTCAAATGCGCAGGTTAAGCGCGTGATACAGTTGAATAAGAAGGCAAAGGAACGGAAAAAACAGCAGATTTTTGTAGCGGAAGGTTTTAAGATGTTTCAAGAGGCTCCCAAAGAGTGGGTGGAACGGGTATTTGTTACGGAGGTTTTTTTAAATGAGCATAAAGAACTGCTTTGGGGGATAGATTATGAAGTAGTGGAAGAACGCATTTTTAACCAGATGTCCGATACCCAGAGTCCCCAGGGCATTTTATGCCTGATTCGGATGCCCACTTATTCGCTGGAAGAGGTATTGGCTGGAGAACGTCCTCTTTGCATGATATTGGAAGACCTGCAAGATCCGGGAAATGTGGGGACGATACTGAGAACTGCAGAGGGAGCCGGTGTTACCGGTATCTTGTTGAGCAGGAGCACAGTGGATGTATTTAATCCCAAGACGATCCGCTCTACGATGGGTTCTGTATACAGAATGCCATTTGTATATGTAGACGATTTGTGCGATGCTTTACCGGAACTGAAAGCCAGAGGAATTATGACCTATGCAGCCCATCTTAAGGGTGAGAATGCTTATGACGGGGAAGACTATTCGAAAGGCACCGCTTTCTTCGTGGGAAATGAAGGGAACGGGCTTAGTGAGCATCTCTCCCGGCAGGCTGACCGTCTGATAAGAATCCCGATGGAAGGAAAGGTGGAATCCTTAAATGCTGCAATTGCCTCATCCATATTGATGTATGAAGCGTATCGGCAAAGAAGGCTGTGATAGTCAGGCAGAGATTTGTTAGGAAAGATTCCTGGCAGGCTAATGATGCCTGTATGTAAGAGAGTTGTTACAAAAACTTAAGATTAGTATGCTCGACTTTTGGAGTATGGTAAGGTACAATTAGATTTATCATATAATTTACATAGAGGCTTTAGAATTGATGGTTTGGAGGTATTATGAAAAAAGATAAAAAACCAACCGAAAACGTAAAAGAAGAGAAGAAAATGAACATTACAGAAGGTAAACCTGAAAAGAAGAATACCAACTCACCTTCGGGAAAACCGAATCCTGGTAAGAAAAAGTTGGATTTGGAAAAGAAGGAGCAGAAGAGAAAAAAGAAGCAAAGAG
>DVNN01000285.1 GCA_018714325.1 Candidatus Pelethocola excrementipullorum | reverse complement strand
TCTATCTTACTGCCCTCCACACATCCCAGTGCCGAACGAACACCGGCGGCAACGATTACCATATCGCAGGCAATCTTTGTACCATCATCCAGGATAACGCTGGTAATCATCCCCCGCTCATCCATCTCTGTCTCCGATGCTTTTCTGGATACGATAAAGCGACACCCTTCTTTTTCAAACATCTTCTTATAGGCATCGCCCGCAGTCTGATCCAGTTGGATGGGAAGGATACGATCCGCCATCTCCACTACGGTCACCTTCTTGCCTTGTTCCAGCAAAGCAAAAGCGGCGTCCATTCCCACAAGTCCGGAACCCACGATCAATACTTCCCGGGCACCTTCGGCCATACTACGGATATTGACTGCATCTTCCAGATTTCTTAAACCAAATACATTTTTGGCATTTCTCAAATCTCCCACCGGAGGGATGACACTGTCCGCACCTGTGGCTATCAGAAGCTTATCGTAAATCAGCTTCGTGCCGTCCTCCAATAAAAGGCAATTTTCCTTATCCTGAATGCCGGTCACTGCTTTTCCGGGAATCCAGTATATATTATTCTCTTCAAAGAAATTATCCGGCACAAAGTTCAGTTGCTCCGACTCCCTTTCACCACTGATATATCTGTGGAGCATACAGCGGGAATGGACATGATCGTCCTTGGACACCATCACGATATCCGCATCTCGGTCTTGCTTTCGGATTGTCTTGGCCGCAGTGATCCCTGCAGCGCCAACACCTACGATTATATGTCTCATAGACCCACCTCCTCTACGAATATGGCTTCCTTGGGACAGGCCTTGACACAGCTGGGCTCTCCCCCGGCATCCTGGCAGAAATCACACTTGATTACTTTTGTCTTTGTGGCGGTATCCGGTTTTAGAACTCCGTATGGGCAATTCATCACACACATAAAACAGGATCCACATTTTTCCTCATCATAGAGCACATGACCTGAAACCGGATCTTTGATGAGTGCGCCACTCATACAAGACATCACACATTCCGGCTGATCACAATGTCTGCAGAAGATTGGACGATAAGTCCCGTCCTCAAGCCCTACGATGTGGTTTCGGGTCTCATTCTCCGGGTCGGTTAAATTCAAGTCATAGATGGTCCCCGGTGTCTTCCGGTGGGCCTGCATACAGGCGATGGAGCAGTTTTTGCATCCATCGCATTTCGTACTATCAATCAGGATTCTTCTCATTGGCCTATCCTCCTAGATGTTCAAAGATGCGCGTTTCTCCATGATAATCTTTTCCAGAATATCTGCAGATTCCACGGCATCCGAATTGATGATGACCTGCCCTCCTGTAAGTTCCTTCATGCCCTCGGTGAGTACTTCCACCGCTACCGGGCTTCCCGTCACGAATGGAGGCAGTCCAAGGTGCAGAGGAAGTCCCAAAGCAAGACCAAAACATCCGTCTGCCAACGCCTGCTCTTCCAGCCACTGAGCAGCGGAAAGAACCAGAGGAAGCTGAGGCAGGTCTACGCCCAGTGCCTCTGCCAGTTCTGTGGCTACGATTTCCAGCCGTCCGATGGCAAGGCAGGGACCGAAGTTTAAAACAGGTGGGATTCCTAATTTTTCACAGACTGCTCTCAGTTTTGGACCTGCATACTGAGCCGCTTCCGGGGTCATCAGTCCACAGTTTTCAATTCCGCCTGAAGAACATCCTGCTGTCAGTACCAGAATATCCTTGGCAATTAATTCTTTGGTAAGATCCACTGTCAGAACATCATGTCCTCCGGCTGTCAGGTTGGAACATCCAACAACCCCTGCAATTCCCTTGATTTCTCCAGCCGCAATCAGATCTATTAATGGCTGCCAGGTATCTCCCAGGAAAGCTTTCAAAGAACCTTCACTGACACCTGTTAAGGTATGATCGTTTCCGTGCTCAGGCATCAGATTTAAGGCAACTTTACCCCTGCGCTCCTGATAAGATTCTACGATTTTGTCAATAATCTGCTCACTCTGAGCTGCTCTGTTTTCAAAATCGAACTTAATCATCTCGGCATTGGCTTTCTTTGCCACATCATCCAGACAGATCTGCTTGATCATCAACTGGTCACAAATAGGCTCAATTCCGGGAAGCGTACAGTTGAATTCAGATAACACCGCATCGATTGCTCCCGTTGCCAGGATGGCTTCACTGGTGTAGTTATTCCCCGCATGACCGTCAAACACCTCAGTATAATGAGAACCACGAAGCTGCAGATCCTGTCCCACACAGGTACATCCAACCAGCTTAAATCCTTTGGCACCAACTGCCTTTGCCTTTGCAACTGCCGCGTCGCTGGTGAGTCTTTGCTGAAGATCTACGAATATGGTATGCTGATGTCCGGTAATCATGATATTGATATAGTCCGGATCGATGACACGAAGGCCAACGGGAGCCATGCGCAGTTCCGGCTCGCCCAACAGAACATCGTTCAGTAGGTTCGTCAGGGTCAATCCATAAACACCAGTGGAAATTCCTAATTTGAGACAGTCTGTCAGCATATCAACCGGATCGGAATTCAGGTTGGTAGAACACTTGACGACGCCATGGAATACCTCGGATTTAGCTCCACCAGGCATGATCCCCAGCTCTTTCCAACGTTTCACACGTGGCGCATAAGCAATTTTCTCCACTAACTCCATCTCTATGTACTCTGGTTTGTAGATATCTGCCAAAACCAGATCTGCTACTTTCTCTGCTCTTACGTAGTCATCCCCGTCTTCGATTCCAAATATCTTGCAAAGCTTATCCAACGCATGGATTCCTTTTAGCTCTCCTTTTGCCTTGGCCGTATTTTTCAGATTCAACGCCGTATTCTCGACTACATGAATATAGCATCCGCTACCAGCTGCTACCGCTCTTAAAAAATTACGTGCTACGATAACATCTGCATTGGCTCCACAGATGCCTTTGGGCGAACTAGGTGTAATGCGGCAAGGTCCATTGGAACAAAGTCTACAACAGACACCTTGCAGTCCAAAGCCACACTTCGTCTTCTGGGTATCCACCCTATGATGAGAAGTCTCCATCGGCAGATCTCTGATAAACAACTCCAAAGGTTGATCTGCACTCTTACATGTGTTACATCCAAAACACTGATCCATTTAAAAATCCTCCTGTTTTATATTAAACTATTTCAGTATAGTTTCAGGTAAAAAATTAATTATCTAATTCTATAGCAATTTTCAAACATGGTATTGCAATAAAAAGCAGATAATTATCTAAAATAAAGGCAGGTGCTAAAAATAATCGTTCTTTAACAACTGCTTTTATTCGGGGAAGAATCAGTTAAGTGTTTAAGCCATAAAACTTATTCTTCGCCCGGGATTCTATAATAAAGCAATATGTTTTAAAGAATACGAACAGGTTCACACAAATCACCTCTGTATTCAATTTGTAATCTTAATTTATCAAAAGATTGCAGATAAAGGTCTATTCTTTATCTCATCGGTCAACAGTTTCTGCAGACGGCAGAACTCTTGATGCACTTTACAAGGTGCCGATTCCGGGTTTCTGGAACAATCATAGGAATGCTGCAGACATTCTGTAATCAACATCTCCTTATCCACCACCTCTATCACATCGTATAGTGAAATCTCATCCAAACTTTTCTTTAAGGCATATCCACCGTTGGTTCCGCGGTAACTTTGAATAATCCCTGCCTTTTCCATCTTTCTGGTAATCTTATATGCAATAGACATACTTATATCTTCTTTTTTGCAGATCTCACGGACACTTACTGTGCTCTCATCTGCTAAGACGCGCAAAACCCGTACTGCATAATCAACTTCTCTTGTAATCAGCATAATATCCCTCTTTTTAATTTACTATAGCATACTGTACCAAATCAGTCAAGTAGGCTCAACTTAATAAAATATTCAAACCATGGTTGGGACATGGTGAAGCATCAGCAACATCGAAATATCGCTATTTTGCTTCACCATCCCATTTTTTTATTTTACCTGAAATGAAAGACTCCCTTTAAACACCTGGAGAATCACATTGCAGGCGGCGCCCACTAACTGGGCATCCTTTAGAAAACCAGCATGTTTCACGGTGATGTTGGTCTGTCCCTGTACAAATTTATGGGTGTTGATTTGATTCTCCAGATACTCCAGATACTTATCTGGAAGGTGAACCCCTTCATCTCCCAATACTATGGATTCAGGATGCAGGATATTGATGCTGCTCACCAGTGCAATAAACAAATCATCCATCATTTCCGTCAGAATTGTATCCACCTTTTCATCGGAGCACCTCTCACAAAACTCGTGGAAGGATAAGTCTTCACCGGTTGCCTTCTTCAACTTATCAAGCACCGTTTTGATGCCTGCATAAGACTGTAGACATCCTTGATTTCCACATGTACAAGTCGTTCCATGGGGCCTTATGCATACATGCCCGACCTCGGGAGCATATCCTTTGCTATTCCTGAACAAATCCCCTTGTGTAATCACACCGGAACCAATTCTGTCCCCTATTCCAAGATAGACGAAATCATGTTCCTTCCTGCCCGCTCCATACAATGCTTCTGCAAGTGCCGCACTGTTACTGTCGCAGTCCATAAACACAGGATATTGGTATCTATCTCTCAACTGGTCTGCCAGCTGCACATTCTGGATGCCGTAGAAATCCGGGGGATTTAATATCTTCCCCGTATTGATATTCATGGGACCCATGCTTGCAACTCCGATACCAAAGATATCCTTTTCGTCTTGTAACATCTCATCAATCAGGGCGCAGATTTCTTCTACGAGTTTCGATTCCGTAAGTCCCTGATCAAAGGTCACTTTCTGTCTCTTTAAAATCTGAAGTCCCAGATCACAAAGCACCGCTTCACAATAGGTTGTATTAAGCAGAACACCAATTATTTTCGGCGCCCCCTGTGAAATCTCCACTGTAATGGGATTACGGCCTCTCACGTCATTGGGCCGCTCTTCCGCTTCCACAACAATACCATTGCTGCGGAATTCTGAAACGATATTTGTTATTGTCATCTTAGTGAGCTCTGTTTCCTTTGCCAGTTCTATTCTGGAATGGCATTGTCCCGTGGCTATTAGCTTCAATATCAATCCTCTGTTATGTTGGCTTGAAACACGGCTGTTTTCACCTGTCTTTCTCATCCTATCACCTAATTTATCCTTCCATACATCCGTATTTAGGCTCAGCAACACATCTTCAACGGTTATTTGGAGATACTTTGCCTGCCTTTTAAAAAAGACAGAACATGTACCACTACAGGCGGACAGATTCTATCTTTTTACCAGATGCCGGCTAAATACTATCTAAAAACACGGCAAGAAGTTGCAATCACCTGATCCATAGAAACTTCATACAACCACTCCGGATGCTATCCACATCCAAAGAGAATTCATATAATTCTTTTATGGAGATTTGTCTCCAAATTCTGAAGTTGATCAAAAATCTGCCCCCACAGACCCTGATTTTATCATTATAC
>DVNN01000284.1 GCA_018714325.1 Candidatus Pelethocola excrementipullorum | reverse complement strand
AAGACCTAAGTCTTTCGGGTGTTTTTTCGCTTGAACACATATACACACTTGCGTTGTAAATTATATTTTAATCTCTTTTATAATCGGTTAGATTACTGGATAACAGTAGCAACACGGCCTGATCCAACAGTACGTCCACCTTCACGGATAGCGAAAGTCAGACCCTGCTCCATAGCGATAGGATGGATCAGTTCGATTGTCATCTCTACGTTATCTCCAGGCATACACATCTCTGTGCCTTCTGGCAGATTGATAACGCCAGTTACGTCTGTTGTTCTGAAGTAGAACTGAGGACGATAGTTGTTGAAGAAAGGTGTATGACGTCCACCCTCGTCTTTTGTCAGAACGTAAACCTGAGCTGTGAATTTTGTATGGCAGGTAACAGCGCCTGGTTTGGAGAGTACCTGTCCTCTTTCGATGTCAGTTCTCTGAACTCCACGAAGCAGAGCACCGATGTTATCACCAGCCTGAGCCTCATCCAGAAGTTTACGGAACATCTCAATACCAGTTACAACAGTCTTACGTGTTTCTTCTCTGATACCAACTACTTCGATCTCATCATTGATGTGCAGAACACCACGCTCAACACGTCCGGTAGCAACAGTACCACGACCTGTGATTGTGAAAACGTCCTCTACAGGCATCAGGAATGGCTGATCTGTAGCACGCTGAGGATCCGGGATCCAGCTGTCAACAGCTGCCATCAGTTCCATGATTTTGTCGCCCCATTCGCTGTTCGGGTCTTCCAGAGCTTTCAGAGCAGAACCCTGGATGATTGGTGTATCATCTCCTGGGAATTCATACTCGCTCAGCAGCTCACGGATTTCCATGTCTACCAGCTCGAGTAACTCTTCGTCATCAACCATGTCACATTTGTTCATGAATACAACGATATAAGGAACACCTACCTGACGAGACAGAAGGATATGCTCTTTTGTCTGAGCCATAACACCATCAGTTGCAGCAACAACAAGGATAGCGCCGTCCATCTGTGCAGCACCAGTGATCATGTTCTTAACGTAATCGGCATGTCCTGGGCAGTCAACGTGTGCGTAATGTCTATTCTCTGTCTCATATTCAACGTGAGAAGTAGAGATGGTGATACCACGCTCTCTTTCTTCCGGAGCTTTATCGATGTTTTCGAAATCTACAGCTGCGTTACCAGAAACTCTTACAGACAGAGTCTTTGTGATAGCTGCTGTTAAAGTAGTTTTACCATGGTCAACGTGTCCGATGGTACCAATGTTACAATGGGGTTTGTTTCTTTCAAATTTAGCCTTAGCCATTTTTAAAAATCCTCCTTATAAATCTATGCCTCTTGGGCTTTTTTGAGTTTTGCGGATACCCGCATCAGGAGAAATACTCTCCGTTATTTCGTAACCTGCTACCCTTGATTATATTGCAAAATCAAGGGTTTTGCAAGCATGTTTTAACTTTATTTTGCCTTAGCAGACAGAACTTTTTCCTGTACAGACTTCGGAACGGATTCATATCTATCGAAGAACATGGAATAGTTACCACGACCCTGTGTTCTGGAACGCAAATCTGTTGCATATCCAAACATCTCAGCCAGAGGCACGAATCCACGAATCATCTTTCCACCGCCGATATCGTCCATACCTTCAATACGTCCACGACGGGAGTTGATATCACCAATAACGTCACCCATGTAATCTTCCGGAGTGGATACTTCAACCTTCATGATAGGCTCAAGCAGTACCGGAGATGCCTTCTGCATAGCTTCTTTAAATGCCAGAGATCCGGCAATATGGAATGCCATCTCAGATGAATCGACTTCATGGTAAGAACCATCGTATACATTTGCGTGCACACCTACAACCGGGAATCCGCCAAGGATACCAGCCTTCATGGCCTCTTCGATACCCTGACCTATTGCCGGGATGTATTCCTTCGGAATAGAACCACCAACAACAGTAGATTCAAACTTGTAAATCTCTTCTGCATTTGCATCCATAGGCTCGAATTTAACCTTACAATGTCCATACTGACCACGTCCACCGGACTGTTTTGCGTACTTGCTGTCCACATCTGCCGGTTTTGTGAATGTCTCTTTGTAAGCAACCTGAGGAGCACCAACATTAGCTTCTAAGTGGAACTCACGAAGCAGACGGTCTACGATGATCTCCAGATGGAGTTCACCCATACCTGCAATGATGGTCTGTCCTGTCTCAGTATTTGTATGAGCACGGAATGTAGGATCTTCCTCTGCAAGTTTTGCAAGGGCCTCACCCAGTTTACCCTGACCAGCTTTTGTCTTAGGCTCGATAGCCAGCTCGATAACTGGTTCTGGGAATTCCATGGACTCCAGAATTACCGGATGCTGCTCATCACAGATGGTATCACCGGTAGTTGTAAACTTGAATCCAATCGCCGCTGCGATATCACCAGAATATACCTTATCCAGTTCCGCTCTCTTGTTCGCATGCATCTGAAGGATACGTCCAACACGCTCCTTTTTACCCTTTGTAGAGTTATATACATAAGAACCGGAATTTACAGTACCGGAGTAAACTCTGAAGTATGCCAGCTTACCAACGAATGGGTCTGTCATAATCTTAAATGCCAGAGCTGAGAAAGGTTCTTCGTCAGAAGAATGTCTAACAGTCTCATTTCCATCCATATCCACACCATCGATTGGCGGAATATCAGTTGGTGATGGCATATAATCAAGGATTGCATCCAGAAGTTTCTGAACGCCCTTGTTTCTATAAGCAGATCCACAACATACAGGAATGCATGCGCACTCGCAAGTTCCTTTACGAAGGGCTGCTTTCAACTCGTCAACAGACGGGATGTCATCTTCCAGATAACGCATCATCAGATCGTCATCCAGTTCACAAATTTTTTCGATCATTTCAGTATGATACAGTTCTGCATCATCCTTCATATCATCCGGAATCTCGCAAACAGTGATGTCATCACCCTTATTATCATTGTAGATATAAGCGTCCATCTCCATCAGGTCGATGATTCCTTGGAACTCATCTTCTTTGCCGATTGGCAACTGAAGCATGATAGTGTTTTTACCCAGACGTGTCTTAATCTGATCTACAGCATTGTAGAAATCTGCACCCAGGATATCCATCTTGTTGATGAATGCCATACGGGGTACATTGTAGGTGTCTGCCTGACGCCATACATTCTCAGACTGAGGCTCAACGCCACCTTTGGCACAGAACACACCAACAGCTCCGTCCAGTACACGAAGAGAACGCTCTACCTCTACGGTAAAGTCAACGTGTCCAGGAGTATCAATAATGTTGATACGGTGCTCTAAAGCACCCGGTTTTGTCTCACACTTTTCCTGTGGTGTCCAGTGACAGGTGGTAGCGGCTGAAGTAATGGTAATACCACGCTCCTGCTCCTGTTCCATCCAGTCCATGGTAGCAGTTCCCTCGTGAGTATCACCAATTTTATAATTAACACCGGTATAATACAGGATACGCTCGCTAAGAGTCGTCTTACCTGCATCAATATGAGCCATAATACCGATATTTCTGGTTCTCTCTAATGGATATTCTCTTCCAGCCAAAATTTTTTCCTCCTGTTTTAGTATAAACCGAGATTAGGATTTAGATAAATATCAAATCCACCTCACCTAAAACCTGCATCAGATTAGAATCTGTAATGTGCAAATGCTCTGTTAGCCTCTGCCATCTTATGCATGTCTTCTTTCTTCTTAACGGATGCGCCTGTGCTGTTCATAGCATCCAGAAGCTCGTTAGCCAGTCTATCTTCCATTGTCTTTTCGCCTCTCTTACGAGAATACGTTGTAAGCCAACGAAGAGCCAATGCCTGACGTCTTTCTGGTCTTACCTCGATTGGCACCTGATAGGTTGCTCCACCGATACGTCTTGCTTTTACTTCAAGAAGTGGCATGATATTGTTCATAGCCTCTTCAAACACTTCAAGCGCTGGCTTTTCAGCCTTTTTTTCGATTTTAGCAAATGCACCGTATACAATCTTCTGTGCAACACCTCTCTTACCATCTAACATAATGTTATTGATAAGTTTGGTAACCACTTTATTATTGTACAACGGATCTGCTAAAACATCTCTTTTTTGAGTATGTCCTTTACGTGGCACGTTACTTCCCTCCTTAATCATAATTCGATTAGATCTTAGGTACTCACACATATAATGTATGTTCGCACTGGTAAATTCTCTATTAACCTGCAACCGTGAAAGGCTAAGGAATACCGTACAACCATAGATATCTGTGATACTAGAAAATTCGAATCTTTTTAATCAGTATTTGCTGCTTTCAGCAAACTTCGAAAGACCTAAGTCTTTTGCGCAAGGCCCAGGGCTCTTGCCAACAGAAGAATCAAATATGATATCCTGTTATTTTATTATTTTTTAGGTCTCTTAGCGCCGTATTTAGAACGGGCCTGTTTTCTGTTAGCTACACCTGCAGTATCCAGTGTACCACGGATAATATGGTATCTTGTACCTGGCAGGTCCTTAACTCTTCCTCCACGGATCAGAACAACGCTATGCTCCTGAAGGTTGTGGCCTTCTCCTGGAATATAACTTGTCACTTCGATACCATTGGAAAGACGAACTCTGGCGATTTTTCTAAGAGCTGAGTTCGGTTTCTTAGGAGTAGCTGTTTTAACTGCTGTACATACGCCACGTTTCTGTGGTGAAGACATATCAGATGTCTTTTTCTGAAGAGAGTTAAAGTTTTTCTGCAGAGCTGGAGAGTCAGATTTCTTAGCTGTGGTCTGACGTCCTTTTCTTACTAACTGATTAAATGTTGGCATTCCATTTCACCTCCTGATAGAATCTCCGCTTATTGCGGGGTATCCGGTTGCTTCAATACATATAAAATTGCGCACAAAAATGGTATAAAATTATGCACGCTTAAATATTATATCCCTGCAAAACAGAAAAGTCAAGAAAATTCCCTTAAAAACTATATAAGCTTCCATTTTACAATTCATTTCCACCTGGAATTACAGATTATCTGTTTTGACATGGCATCTCAAGCGGTGATTATGCACTTTTCCCATTAACTAATTTTACCCATAAATAGAAAATTCATGCCTTATAGCCCCTTATTTTACGACAAAGAATCATCTTTCCCTTGACTTAGAGTCAACTCGAAGTGATAACCTGTTCTTGTATCCACTTACAATGAGGCGCGGCGAAGTATGAAGTGCCGCGTATTAGATAGGAAGGAATATCTATGAGCAAAAATATTCTGGTGCTTTCCGCCAGCCCAAGAAAGGGCGGAAATTCTGATACACTCTGCGATGAGTTCATTCTAGGCGCAACTGAGTCTGGTCACAATGCAGAGAAGATTTTTCTACGTGACCACAAAATCAATTACTGCACCGGCTGCGGAGTCTGTAATGGCACACATCGGTGTGTCCAAAAAGATGATATGGAGGAAATCCTGGATAAAATGGTGAAGGCCGATGTGATTGTGATGGCAACTCCGGTTTACTTCTATACTATGGATGGTCAGATGAAAACCTTGATTGACCGTACGGTACCCCGATATACAGAGATTTCCAACAAAGATTTTTATTTTATTATTACTGCAGCCGATACCGACATCAAGCTGATGGAGCGTACAATCGAAGGGCTCCGGGGCTTCACGGAAGGCTGCCTCCCAAACCCTCACGAAAAAGGAATTATCTACGGCATGGGGGCATGGCAGACAGGGGAGATTCAACATACTCCTGCAATGAACCAGGCATTTGAGATGGGAAGCAAGGTTTGATAGTAATATATAAAACCGGTATAACACAAGCAGTACTTTATGCTATACTTAAACTATAAAAATTGATAAAAATCATTTAGTAGAAAGGAGCAATCATTATGCAATACCGCGAAATTGGCAATACTGGCAAAAAGGCCAGCATCATAGGACTTGGCTGTGAGCATTTGGATGGCAAACCTTATGAACAGGTAGAAGAAACAATACATACCGCACTGGATCACGGAGTCAATTACCTGGATATTTTTATGCCGGGCCGTGAAGTAAGAGAAAACATTGCAAAAGCTCTTGGGAACCGTAGAAAAGATACTTTTATACAGGCTGCCTTCGGCTCCACAGATATCAATCAGCAGTACGATATCAGCCGTGATCTGCCCACCGCAAAAAAGTACTTCGAAGACTGTCTCCGGATTTTCGGCGGCTATATCGATTTTGGCATGTTGTTCTTCATCGATTCGGAAGAAGACTACCGCAAAGTATTTGATGGAGGGATCGCCGACTATGTGCAGAAACTAAAACAAAATGGTGATATCGGTCATATCGGCTTCAGTTCTCACAAAACAGATATCGCCAGAAAGGTTGTGGAGACCGGGGTTCCTGAGATGATGATGTTCAGCATCAACCTGGCTTTTGATATGAGCCCTTCTGATTCTTATGCCTTGGATTCCTTAAGCGAAAACTGGCAGGGTACCGACTTATGTGGCATGGATGCCGAGCGGATGGCTCTTTATTCCCTCTGCGAACAAAAGGGCGTGGGCATCAGCGTTATGAAGACGCTGGGAGCGGGAAAACTGATATCACCAGAGCACACACCATTTTCCAGACCTATGACGGTGAACCAATGTATTCACTATGCCTTAAGCCGCCCCGCTGTCTTTACGACGTTGCTGGGCTGTCAGACAGGGGAGCAAATCAAAGATGCGCTTGGTTATCTACAGGCGGATGAGAAAGATAAGGACTACACACCGTTCATGAGCGAGCTGCAGGACAATTTTAAGGGCAAATGTGTGTACTGCAATCACTGTCTGCCATGTCCATCGGAAATCGATATAGCTTCCGTAAACAAATATCTGGATATCGCCAGACTTGATGAATCCAACATTCCGCCTTCGATTCGTTCTCATTACCAGAACCTTGGTCATGGAGGGGATGAATGTATCGCCTGTGGTAGCTGTGAAGACCGATGTCCATTTGATGTTCCAGTCATACAGAACATGGCAAAAGCCGCGGAGTTATTCCATGACTGATACCACCACATATACCATAGGCCAGGCCGCACAGAGATGCGGATTGACTCCCTACACCTTGCGCTACTATGATAAGGAAGGATTACTTCCTTATGTGGAGCGTAGCCCATCGGGCAAAAGGCTATTTAAAGAGAGTGATTTCGAATGGCTGAATACTATAAACTGCCTGAAAAATACGGGCATGTCGCTCAAGGGGATCAAGGACTTTATCAATCTCAGCATGGATGGGGACGCTACCCTGGATGCACGCCTGGATATTATTCGCAGACACAAAAAGGTTGTGGAAAGGCAGATGGAAGAATTGAATTGCCACATGAAAACCATCGACTATAAGCTACGGTACTATGAAACCGCCGTCCAGGCGGGTACTTCCGCTATCCATAACAAGAAAAACACAGAACATACAGGTTAATCTGGCAGCCCTCTGATCTTTATCCTATAGGAGGATTCGAATGAAGCATATTAAAATAGAATTTTTTCATGATACCATCTGTAGTTTTTGTTTCCCCATGTCATACCGCATGAGGAAGATCGCAGAGGACAATCCAGATGTGGAGATCGTGCATCGTTCCTTTGCTCTCGTAAAAGAGCCTGTGGATTTCATCTCCATGTTCGGTTCCAGGGAGGCAGCCAAGAAGGACATTATGTCACATTGGCAGGCGGCCGACCAAAATGATGAACTTCATCGTTTCCAAATTGAAGGGATGATGGAACAGGACTTCTTATTCCCAATCTCCATGCCAGCCCTTTACGCCAGTAAAGCTGCTTCCTTCTTAGGGGGTCAGTCTTTATATTGGGATGCCTTTGATGCCTTACAATCGGCATTTTTCGAAAAGAATAGAAACATCGAAAAAGAAGAAATCATATTTGAAGAAATGAAGACTCTTAATATGGATTTCGAAAAATGGAAGGAATATTTTTATTCTCAGGAAGTAAAAGATGCTGTGGAAGAAGATTTCCGGCTGGTTTCTCAATATGGAATTAACTCTGTCCCTTCCTTTGTTGTGAATGATGAGTATCTCCTATCGGGCACTCAATCCTATGAGACGTTCAACACTCTCATCCAAAGGTTAAGGGATGAGCCGTAATCAGATTTCTCTCTGCGCAAAATACAGGCCCCAAGATTCATTAACGAATCTTGAGGCCTGTATTTGTTTATAGTTCGTCTTATTGATTTGGGCAAAGGGCGAAACAACGTGCCGGGAATCCGCTTCCCCCTACTACGCTTGGGAAGGTGCAGAAAATCAACGCGCCTGTTGGGGGACATAAATCCAGATTCACAAGTAATTCCACCTGAATCCGATCCTGAGCCAGAATATAATATTCCACTTCATAGTTGGAGGCTTCGGACAGGATTGGTGCTTCCGTATCCGATGTTTCATGTCCGATTCCGCCAATCTTTCGCTCTTCGACCATGAACTTCACAGCCTCCAGGCTCCATCCGGGGAAATGCCGTTTTCCCTTGTCATCCAGGTTGTCCATCTCACTCGCAGGGCGTTTGGACCAATCACTGCGGAATACCACAAAGGATCCCTGTGGTATGGCTCCATGCACCGCCTCCCAGTCCAAAAGATCCTGCTTCGTCAGGGAATAGTCCTGATCCTTAGCCACCGCATCGGATTTGTCCACAACACAAAGTGGCAGTATCATCTCCTCAAGCTTGACCTCATCCAGAGTACGGCCACCCTTTACCATATGGCAGGGTGCATCCACATGAGTACCGTATTGACCCACGGTCGTATACGCATGAGCCAGAAACAGCGAAGAATCCAAATCAACCAGTTTCTCTTCCTTGAGGGGTGACCACCCCTCCCAATGTGGTGTATCGGGGCTGAGGGTATGGGTTAGATCAACCCAATGGCACTCATTCTCCCAACGCTTATGTAGCTCCCACAAATTCATATGATCTTGCATCATTTGTTACCCCCTTTGTATAATTTCCGATGTAATATATCAATATTATACCTTGTCACTGAAGCATGGGCAACTATAATTCGCTTTCGTTCACTCTCTTGGCTATATAATTCTCATAAAATGTAATTTGACATTTTATGTGTGTTTATATCGGATCATTATGCAGATTAGGAACGTTCCTGCCTCAAATTTTGATTAAAGATAGCAAGAATAATGAAAAAACGTCAAACAGTATTTGGTACACTGCTGCTTAGAAAGGAGGAGGCTACAATGCAAATAAACATTATCAATGTAACCGCAGCGATTGACTACATTGAAAATAATCTGGCGGATAAGCTGGATTTAGAGATAGTAGCCCAAGCAGTACACTATTCCAAATATCACCTGCACCACATTTTTACAGAAACGGTTGGCTTGACCATTCATGACTATGTACAGCGGCGTAAACTGACTGAAGCCGCCAAGTTGCTTGTATTCTCTGACAAGCCCATTATTGAAATTGCATTAATTGCGGGTTATGAAAGTCAGCAAGCATTTACGACCACTTTCAAGCTGATGTATAAAAAGTCCCCGAACCAATATCGAGAAGCAGAAGAGTTTTATCCATTACAACTACGGTATGTATTGAATCATCAGCCCACAAAAATAAGTTCAGAAATTGACTGGCAAAAGGACATTACTTTTGCTGTAGAAAACGACATTTCCCCATGGATGGATTTAGTTCGCCTTGTTGTTGATGGTTTTCCTTATTTGAATGAAAATGAATATCTGGAGCAGTTAAAACTCTTTATTCAGAAAAAGCAAGCGCTTATTATGAAAGATGGAAGTATTATCATTGGCGCAATGGTATTTAACAGTGAAACCGGAAGTATTGATTTTTTAGGGATTCACCCGCAATACAGAAAAAAGGATATTGCCAAAGCATTTTTACAAAAGGTATGGGACGTACTTCTGAAAGACATCCCCATCAGCATTACGACGTTTCGGGAGGGTGACAAGGCCGATCCCGGTTACCGGGAAATATTTAAAAAACTTGGATTTTCCGAGGCAGAATTATTGATTGAATTTGGGTATCCCACTCAAAAACTAACCTTACAAAAAGAAGATTTGGAGGTGAACGATTGTGAGTGATACCTTTTCCGAAAGTGTTGAAAATCCACTCTCACAGAACTTTACCATGGGGTCGTTGCTGCGATTTGCATTCCCGACAATCGTTATGATGATTTTCATGGGACTGTATACCATTGGCGATACCATCATCATATCCCGTTTTGTTAATACAGACGCATTGTCAGCCCTGAATATAGTTACGCCTGTCATCAATGTCATTGTTGGCCTCGGAGCAATGCTTGCAACAGGGGGCAGCGCAATTGTGGCAAGAAAAATGGGTGAGGGCAAAGCAAAGCGGGCTTCACAGGATTTCACATTAATTGTTATGGCTGGAATGATACTCGGAGTAGCCGTTGCGATATTTGGAAGTCTGTTAATTGACAAGATTATATGGGGATTGGGCGCAAGCGATCTGCTATTTCCATATTGCAGGAAGTACCTTTTTATTCTATTACTGTTTACACCCGCAAGCATGATGCAGGTTCTATTTCAAAACCTTATCGTTACGGCAGGAAAACCCAATTTTGGCATGATCTTATCCATAAGCGCAGGGGCAATCAACGTACTGTTCGATTACACTTTTGTCGTATTAATGGATATGGGGATTGCGGGATCAGCACTCGGTACTGGGATTGGGTATATGTTACCGACCGTAATCGGGCTTTTGTTTTTTGTAAGGTCAAAAGGAACGCTTCGCTTTCAAAAACCCATTATGGATTTCAAAGTTTTATGGGAAAGCGGCTCGAATGGCTTTTCCGAAATGGTAAGTCAGATCGCCACGGCAGTAACTACATTTTTGTTTAATATCATGATGATGAAGCTGTTAGGTGAAGATGGTGTTGCCGCAATTACAATTATCATTTACACACAGTTTCTGCTAACAACCTTATATATCGGCTTTTCAATGGGTGTAGCACCTATCATTAGTTATAATTTCGGCAGTAAGGACTATGACCGCTTAAAAAAGATTTTCCGAATGTGTCTATTCTTTATCTGCGCCGTTTCCATTCTGGTCTTTGCTATTGCAATGCTACTGGGCTCACCTTTAGTCAGCGTTTTTTCAGCGAAAGGCACACCTGTATTTCAAATCGCAAGACAAGGTTTCTTGATTTTCCCCATTAGCTTTTTATTTTGCGGTTTCAATATATTTGCATCTGCCACATTTACCGCCTTATCCAACGGGAAAGTATCAGCTATCATTTCCACACTACGAACATTCGTCTTTATTTCGGCTGCCTTGCTGATATTTCCACAAATTTTCGGAGTGGTTGGAGTGTGGATAGCTGTTCCATTGGCAGAGCTGCTTACAATATTAATTTCACTCTTCTTTATCTTGAAAAATAAGAGAGTTTACCATTACTTATAAGTACCCCCCCCAACGTAAATAAAAGTCAAAGCCGCCGTATTCTT
>DVNN01000283.1 GCA_018714325.1 Candidatus Pelethocola excrementipullorum | reverse complement strand
TACTTTCAATTCTAATCTATGGGAATCAAAATATGCAATTTGAACCAGTTGCCTTCCGAACGGACGGTCATGGTTCCCCCATATTTTTGGACTGCGAACTGAATACTTTTCAATCTATACCCATGGTACATCTTATTTCCTTTTGTTGTTATGGGGAAACGATCCTTCAGAACCAGTTTGTTTTCCGAATAGTTCTCAAACTGAATCATAAGGAAATGGTTCTTCTGATACATATCCATGGTGATCAGCCGTTGTTCCGGATTCTCAAACTGCCCCACACATTCAATGGCATTATCCAAAGCATTACCAAATATCGAACAGATGTCTTTCACGTGCATAAAGTTTAGCAGCTTACCATCTGCCATACAATTGAAGGTGATGTTCTTTTGGATACAATAGGTGCTTTTAGTGGTCAAAACCACATCCAATACATGATTGCCTGTATCAGCCAGTGCCTCCTGGGTGAGAATGGCATTTTCCATCTCGAATAGATACTGTTCCCTTTTATCCGGATCATCTTCGGAGCGGATCGCTATCAGGTAGTGTTTCAAATCATGAAATTCTCTTCTTAATAGCTCCATATTATCCTGAGCCAGGCGATATTGGTCATATTGGCGCTGAAGGACGATGTTCATGGCCTGATTCTCGCTTCGCATCCGGAATTCCTCCCGCTTATCCTGTTGGGCAAACAACATGACCAATCCTCCAAAATCCACAAGGGTTCTAACATACAGAATCGAGCTTGTGGCGCTGGAGAAGGGCGTATCCGGCATGACAAAGCTGATATTACTCATGATAAATGCTCCAATGGCGATGCTTGCCGCACCCACAAACTCTTTGGGACCCACAATCAGCCGTTCGTCTTCTGGCATATGAGCCTTTTCCAGAAAGTAATAGAGTACATAGACAAGAGCATAAGAACATAATAAAACAAGGATGGAAATCAACATGCTATCCTTTTGAAATCTGACCGCCAGCCATACATATATCTGCCATTGGAAAGAAGCTGCGAATTCTGCCAGCACGAAGGCGCGGATACAACAGTAGCCCGCATCGATACGAGAGATATCACAGACCAGGAGAATATTTAGGTACATAAGGCCGATTGCACCAAGCATTCCGGGAATCCACAGGTACAGGGGAAGGAGGCCGGCAATATACTGATAGACGGCCATAAGTCCCAGCATAACAGTCAGGGCAGCCCCCAATTTAAAACCAGAGATTTTTTTCTTTAGGATCAGAATATAAATCAGGCAGGCCGCCCATTCCGCAAGTGCCGTATAAATTCTGGGGGTATCCATTAATTCAGCAGGACTCATCGGTTAGAACCTCCTATATAATCAGTAAGACTGTCCATGAAGGCCTTTTTTCTGGCACGGCTGATTCCAACCGCTGTTCCTTCTGACAGGATCACATTGTTCTGTTGGATTCCTGTGGCGTGTTCCAGATTCACAAGATAAGCGTTATGACATCTGGAAAATCCCTTTGAGGACAGTGATTCCTCGATATTCTTTAAAGGCTTCTGGGTCAGAAAGTCACCTTTCTCGGAATGAATTAATACATTATGGTTCTGACTTTCGATATAATAAATAAGACTTGTATCCAGGCGCATATGGCCCCCATCAACTTCAAAAGACAGATATGCTTTTTCTTGTTTATGGCGAAGCTGTTTCACCGCTTTTTCCATGATCTTGGAGAAAGCCAGGTAAGGTACCGGTTTCAGAACATATCCCAGTGCATCCACCAGATAACCCTGTACAGCGAATTGTACTGTGGAGGTGATGAAGATGAAAATCACATCCTCATCCAACTTTCGGATTTTTTCTGCGGTCTTCATCCCATCCAGATGCTTCATCTGAATATCGAGAAGGATAATATCGTGTTCCGGCTTATATTCTGATACGATATCCAGACCATCCTGGTAAACGGTGATATGAAATTTCACATCATTTTCTTCTTCATATCTTTTTAAATAATTTTGTAGTATCTGTACGTATTCTTTTTCGTCTTCTACAATTGTAATTTTAATCATAGAATTCCTCCCGTTTTATCAACTGGAAGAAAAGGGTTTTTCTTCCTTATCTAACCAATTAATTATAATATATTGAAAGAAAATATACAACCAAACAAGGCTGAATTTTCAACCATGCACCTTTCTTGACTTTTCGATACTTAACATTTACACTAAAATAGTCAATATTATCCAGATGAAGAGGAAAAACATGAAATTAATATTAAAATATATCCGTAGACATATCAGGATGTTTCTCACGGCCATCTTTTTTCTGACGGTGGAGACCATCGCTGAATTGCTGCAGCCCACATTTATGTCATATATCGTGGACAAGGGCGTGAAAAACAGGAGTGTGGATTGGATTCTGTTATATGGGGGAATCATGCTGGGAACGGCCGCTTTGGGAGCCTTGGGGGCCGTGATGCGAAACATCTACGCCAGCCGCACTTCTCAGCAGATCGGAAAGGAGATGCGGAGCGAAATCTATGGAAAGATCCAGACACTCTCATTTGAAAACATCGACCGTCTCCAGCCGGCCTCTCTGATCACCCGCATTACCAACGATGTAACCCAGATACAGAACTTTATCAATGGAAGTATGCGTATTATGATGAAGGTTCCAATCATCTGTGTCGGAGCAATTACACTAATCATCCTTCAGACACCTCAGCAGCTGCCTGTTCTGCTGGTTATCATCTGTATCTCAGGAGTATTAATCTGGCTGAATATGAAGCTGGGATATCCGCGATTTGGAAGGATGCAGGTGAAACTAGACAGGCTCAATGAAGTCAGCAGAGAGTTTTTGACATCCATCAGAGTGGTAAAAGCCTTTCATGCGGAGGAACAGGAAGAGGAAAAATTCGCGGAAGCCTCCGGGGGATTCGCTGCGGCCGGCATATCCGCCATGCGGGTCCTTGCAGTATTCTCACCCCTGATTAATCTCACCGTGAATCTGGGAATTGTGATTCTTTTACTGCTTTCAGGACGACAGGATGCGGGTGAGATTGGAAAGTTGATGGCATCCATCAATTATATGACTCAGGTGCTCTTTGCCCTGGGGATGATCACACATATACTTAATTCGGCGGTGCGGGCCGTAGCCTCTTCCAGGAGGGTAGAGGAGGTTCTGACGGAAGAACCGGCTCAGAAGCTTCCTTTGGCCCCTGTGGAAATCGATATAAAAGGGGAAATCACCTTTCTCCACACCACCTTTTCCTATGAAGGAACTTCTATACCTGCTCTGGAGGATATCAGCTTTACGGTGAATCCAGGTGAGACCATTGGTATCATCGGCCCCACCGGTTCTGGTAAGAGTACTTTGGTGAACCTAATCCCACGCTTTTACGATCCGACCAAGGGAGAGGTTCTGGTAGATGGAAGTGAAATCAGTAAGGTCGACACTGATTTGCTGAGGCATGCCATATCTGTGGTTCCTCAGAAGGCCTTGCTGTTCTCGGGAACCATCGCCCAGAACCTACGTTGGGGAAAGGAAGATGCCACAGAGGAAGAAGTGCAGACTGCCATCCGTATTGCATGTGCAGATGAATTTATAGCTGGATTTCCGGCAGGTCTGGATACCAGGCTGAATCAGGGGGGAGTAAACCTGTCAGGGGGTCAAAAACAGCGTCTTTCCATCGCAAGAGCTTTGATCCGCAGGCCTAAGATATTGATTCTGGATGACTGTACCAGCGCATTGGACGCATCTACAGAAGCAGAGGTGTTAAAGGGGCTGGAGGAGGAAGCGGCGGAGATGACTGTATTGTTAATCAGCCAGCGAATCTCTACGGTTATGAATACAGATCGGGTGCTCTGTATGGAGGAAGGGCAGATCAGAGGGTTTGGAACCCATGAGGAATTGTTGGAGCGTTGCCCGGCTTATCAGGCAATTTATCAATCGCAGATTGGAGGTGAACAGAATGGATAGGAATGTAGCAACGCCGCCACCCACTACGGGGCGAAGGCAAAGGGGGATGCGTGTGGTGAAGCCGAAGGATATGAAAGGCAGTCTGAGACGCATCTTATGGCTGACAAAGGGCAGCCGCAAGGGTCTGGGATGGATTCTGATGCTTTCCGGACTGGCTTCCTTATCCTCTGTTCTGTCTCCTTTACTGATTGGGAAGGCGGTCAATCAGATTGATGGGGGAAACCCTGTAATGTGGCTTCTGGCACTTCTGGCAGGCCTATATGTGGCCGATTGGCTGGTTCGTTTTCTACAGCAGTTTTTCATGGCTTCCATTGGGCAGAAGATGATATTGAACATCCGTACCGGTTTATTTTCGGCGGTTAAAAACCTTCCCTTGTCTTTTTTTGACCGTAGTCAGCATGGGGAGCTTATGAGCAGGCTCACCAACGATGTGGATACAATCAGCACCACCATATCCGATTCGCTTACACATCTGATGATGTATGGGTTCACAATCCTTGGGATTTTTTTCATCATGTTATATGAAAATGTTATTTTAACCTGTGTGGCCTTACTTGCAGTCATTATGATTTTGATCCTTACCAGAGTGATTACGCGGCAGACCAGAAAGTTGTTCAAAAAACAGCAGGTGGTCTTGGGAAAACTAAATGGACAGATAGAAGAGAGTATCTCAGGCCTTAGCATGATTAAGGCATTTGGAAGAGAGTCGAAGGTAGTGGGGGAATTTGAGGAGAATAATGAAGAATTTTGCGAAGTCGCAACTCAAGCTTTGATCTGGTCCGGTTATCTGATGCCGATCACCAATGTGATTAATAATTTGAATTATGTGCTAATTGCGGTTGTAAGTGGGGTAATGGCCGCAAATAATCTGATAACGGTTGGGATGATATCCAGTTTTCTTCTTTATTCAAGGCAATTTTCCAGACCTTTTGTAGAGATGGCTAATATATACAATAATTTCCAGACTGCTGTGGCAGGTGCGGAAAGAATCTTTGAGATCCTGGACGAAGAGCCGGAGCCACCGGATGTCTTGGGAGCCTTGTCCCTTGACCATCCAAGAGGCGAAATTCGGCTGGATCATGTGACCTTTGGCTATGATGCCAAGGTTCCCATTCTAAAAGAGGTGAGTTTGGATATACCTGCCGGCACCAGGGTGGCGGTTGTAGGGCCTACAGGAGCCGGAAAGACCACGCTGATTAGTCTTCTGACAAGATTCTATGATGTGAACGAAGGAAGTATTTTACTGGATGGCAGGGATTTAAGGGAATATAAGATAGAATCTCTGAGAAGGGCATTTGGTGTAGTATTACAAGATACATCACTCTTCGGCATGAGCGTTCGTGATAATATCAGCTATGGGCGAAGCGATGTGCCATTTGAAAAGATAAGAGAAGCGGCGGTGACCGCCGGTGCGGATTCCTTTATCCGCAGGCTGCCCGCGGGATATGAGACGATCCTTCATCAGGGGGGCACAACCCTCAGTCAGGGAGAACGCCAGCTGCTGACCATTGCCAGAGCAATACTGACGGATGCGCCGATTCTGATTCTGGACGAGGCCACCAGCTCCGTGGATACCATGACTGAACAAAAAATCAGGAAAGCCATGCTGGGGCTGACGAAGGGGCGTACTTCATTTATCATCGCCCACCGCCTCTCCACAATCCGATATTCTGATATCATCCTTCTGATAGAAGATGGGCATATCGCAGAACAAGGCACCCATGAAGAACTTATGGAAATGGATGGAAAATACGCATCCATGTACAAAACCCAATTGGGAATTCAATAGATTTTAATATTCCATCACTTTGGACAGACGCCTGCACAAGAACAGAGCCAGTCCAATCTTGATGATATCTGGTATGATAAAAGGTATCACACACCATCCCAATACGGTAGCCAGTGGAACAGCACCTGTACTTCCGGTATAAACTACCATAAACCAGGCGGTACCAAAGGTATAACAAAGCACCAGGCCTAAAACCATTGAAAGCGCCAGAACCCATGTTTTTTTTCCGAATAACTGCTCCATTCCCCACATCAAAAGTGCGGTCAGGAGAAAACCTATGATATATCCACCTGTAGTTCCGGCCAGAATACCGATGCCTCCGGTAAAGTTGGCGAATACAGGAATACCGATGCTGCCCAGTAAAAGATAAATCAAAACCGCCATGGTTCCACGTTTTCCGCCCAGAACGCCAACTGTAAGGAATACGGCAAAAGTCTGCAAGGTGACTGGAACCATGGTTGGAATGGATATCCAGGAACAGATTGCAATCAACACTGTGAAAATTGCAATATAGACCATATCGACTGTTTTACTCTTTCTTTTTGTATGCATAGATTCCCTTTCTACTATGATCTGATTTAAATCTACTTAGTTAGGAAAATAGTAGCATTCAAAAAGGAGGATTGTCAACTTAATTTTGGCCTGTCGAACCTTGAAAATTATTGACAATAAAATAGTACTGTGCTAAGATTTTCAATGAGGCCATTTAGTTTCTATAAACAGACAAGAAAAGTGTTCATTATAGAGGTTCCATAAGCACCGTGTGTGAAAGACAGAGCATAGCGGAGAGATATGGATTTCTATCAATACTTCTTATCAGAAGGGAATATTCTTACTAACAGGTGGCGGCATATGAATTGCTGCTGTTTTATCTCGTCTATTTTTAGTGAGCAGGGTCTAAAATTGAATATGAATTACAACGGTAGCTTCCGTCTATACCAACTATGTACTGTCTGCAATGTGGGAATACTTAAAGAAGCGGGTATTCCATTTTTTCATGCCCTCTTTTCTAACATTGGGCTGCAGCAGTAGTCTGGAGTTTGTCCTCCAAGTCAGACAGAAAACACGTATGTTGTATTCATTCAAAGATGAAAAAGATTTGCTTCTGCATGTTTTGATGCAAACGTAAAAGAAGGAGGGCCCTTATGGGCTAAAGGAAAGTACTTATGGATATTACATTTTCAGTTTTTATGGAGCAAATGACGAGCAGCCCTGTGTTGTTTGTCGCAATAGCGCTGACAATAGGTGTCATATTTGTTAACGGCTGGACCGATGCACCGAATGCGATTGCAACCTGCGTTGTAACCAGGTGTATGGGTGCAAAACAAGCAATTCTCATGTCTGCTGTCTTTAATTTCTTTGGCGTTTTTATCATGTCAATGATTAATTCAACAGTGGCCATGACAATTAAGAACATGGTGAATTTCAATGGGAATAATGAAGACGCCCTCGTCGCCTTATGTGCGGCGATGACAGCGATTGTGATCTGGGCTGTTACAGCCTGGTACTTTGGAATCCCCACAAGTGAGAGCCATGCTTTGATTGCCGGACTTTCAGGAGCAGCCATTGCTTTACAGGGAGGTCTTTCCGGTGTTAATTTTAACGAGTGGATTAAGGTTATCTATGGTTTAGTCCTTTCCACAGGTCTGGGATTCTTCAGCGGTTTTTTTGTATGTAAATTGACTGTTTTCATCTGCCGAAACATGGATAGAAGGTCTACGGATGGTTTCTTCACCTGGGCTCAGATCGGAGGCGGCGCTGCCATGTCATTTATGCATGGAGCACAGGATGGTCAGAAATTTATGGGCGTTATGTTGCTGGGAGTATTCCTGGTAAATGGTCAGGACACTACCGCAGGTGTGGCACTTCCAGTATGGATGATGTTACTATGTTCTATCGTAATGGGTCTTGGTACCTCGGTAGGAGGTAAGAAAATCATAAAATCCGTAGGAATGGATATGGTAAAACTAGAAAAGTATCAGGGATTTTCTGCTGATGTTGCAGCTACATTCTGCTTGCTGCTTTCTACTTTATTTGGTATTCCGGTTAGTACAACTCATACAAAGACCACAGCAATCATGGGTGTTGGAGCCGTTAAAAGATTGTCGGCCATCAATTTGAGTGTGGTGAAGGACATGGTACTTACCTGGATTCTGACATTCCCGGGATGCGGATTCATTGGATTCCTCATGGCCAAAATTCTGATGGCCATTGTGTAATCATAGATTATTTCACTACGAAAGGATAAGAATATGAAAAAGAGTGATATGGTTTATTTTAATAGCTTCAAAGATTGTGTAACTTGTGCCAGCCGTGCTGCAAAGATGCTGGAAGAGGTACTGGTCAATTATAATA
>DVNN01000282.1 GCA_018714325.1 Candidatus Pelethocola excrementipullorum | reverse complement strand
CAACACCCACAACATTCTTCTGTGCCTTGTCGGCAAATGTTGCAGCACTTCCCCCTGGATTCGCATTCTTGAAATATACAACAGATAAAGCACTGAAACATCGGGAAACAGCAAAGCCCAGACAGTAAATAGGAAGAATCGTCCCCGTAATCTCCGTTGCCGCACCAAATGAAATCACAAAATATACGCATCCCGTAATTACAGCAAATGCACCTGCATGGGGATCCTTCAGGATGGCCAGACGCTGTTCCTTTTCCTTCCAGGAACTTAATGCATCCATGGTATCCAAGAATCCGTCCATGTGGATTCCGCCGGTCACCAATATGGGAATCAGTGTCATCACCGCAGCCCGGAACACCGAACCAAATCCCATGAATACAGCCAGCTGAAACCATGCGTATTCAATGATTCCAACGGCCAATCCCACCCAGGGGAAAAAGCACATCGCATACTTCATATTGTCCTTTGTCCAATCTGCCCTGGGCATAGGAATTTTAGAATACATGGCAAATGCAACCACAAAACTATTCCATACTTTTTTCATTGCTGCTCCTAAAATATCTTATTTTATTTTTATTGGTATTCCATATACCACCTCTGTTACATGGTCTGCCATGGAAGCCATCTGAACATTAATTTCACCCAGATAGCTCTGGTAAGTCCTGGTTTCCTCATCGTATTGAATTCCATCGGAAAATATCTCGTTGGTGACCACAATCAGGTTGGCACAGCTCCCCAGAAGATGGCGGATTCCTTTCATTACTTCTGCCACTGCGCCGCTGCCCGCACCACCCGGCTGAAACATCTCATTGGCCGCCAGATTTGACATACATTCCAGCAGTACATTGGCATTGCAGGGCACTTGGACCGAGCCAAGACCGGTATAACACTCCACGGTGTCAAATTCCTTCTCGGCACGCATTCTACGATGTCTTTCAATCCGTAGATGACTCTCTTCGTCGAAGGGATACATCGTCGCAATATAGATGCGGGGAGCAGGGCCAAGTTCCAGAATCTTTCCCTCCGCATATACAGACTTCCCGCTTCCCGAGCCTCCAGTAATCACATGAAACATGAGAATCCCCCTTAATCCAGCTGTTGATAGGCATCCATTGAATTATCTTCAAAGGTGCACATGCCTTTATATACCGCATCAGCCATATCCAGCAACGGGAATAGGGTTACGGCTCCAGTTCCTTCTCCAAGGCACATATCGCAGGTCAAAAACACCTCTTTCCCAAGCGCCTTCAGAAGCATTTCGGATGCAGGTTCTTTGGATACATGGGAAGCTACCATATAGTCAATGGCCGTAGGGCAAATCCTGCTGGCACAAAGGGCGGCCACACAGGATATGAATCCATCAATCACAACCGGCATATGGTAATAGGCACCACCCAGAAATACTCCAATCATACCCGCAAGGTCGAAACCGCCTACCTTCGCCAGGACATCCACTCCATCTGCGGGATCCGGCTGGTTGAGACCAATCGCCTTTTTGATGGCGTTGATCTTTTTGTTCAGCCCATCACTGGAAAGTCCTGCACCTCTGCCCGTCACCTCTTCTACCGGTCTGTCCAAAAGCACTGCGGCCATGGCACTACTGGAGGTGGTGTTGCCGATTCCCATCTCACCTGTGGCCAACAATTCGTATCCGGCCTCCTTCAGCTCACCCACAATCTGAATCCCTGTTTCGATTCCCTGAATCGCCTGTTCCCTGGTCATGGCAGGTTCTTTGGCCATATTCTTAGTTCCATAGGCAATCTTACAGTTTCTCAAACTGGTATCCTGGGCAATCCCCATATCTATCGGAAAGATATCGGCACCGGTTTTGCGGCAGAGAATTCCGGCCGTGGCTTTCTCCTGAAGAAAGTTCTCAGATACAATTGCCGTCACCTCCTGGCCGCTTTGGGTCACCCCTTCCTCCACCACACCATTGTCCGCACAGAGTATTACCAAGCCCTTCTTATCGAAATGCACTCTCTCATTCCTCTGAATACCCGCAATTTGAACAATTACGTCCTCCAGTTTCCCAAGACTGTGTAAAGGCTTGGCAATGCTATTCCAATGGGTGACAGCTCTCTGCATCGCTTCCTTGTCCAATGGTTTAATCTCCGCACATACCTGCTCCAATTTCATATCATCTACCCCTTTTCTAAGTATTTTGATAAAACTCCATCTGCAATCATGCCTTCTTGCCACTACTTAAAATCATCACTGCCAACTATGATCTATTCCTAGCAACAACTTCTTCCTAAATAATTCCATTTAATTCCTGATACATATTTTTCGCAAAGCTATCCGTCATGCCGCTGACATAATCCGTAACAAGCAAAAGCCTTAGATACAACTTCTCCTGCTCCGTTCTATCCTTTGAATAATAATGATAAATCTGCTTATAATTATGAGAAATCAAATCCACCATCTTCTGCTCCATCATCCCCAGACTATTTTCCGTATCATAGTTGAGGAAGGCTGGTACAAAAGTATCCAGTAAATATGTAATGATTCGGTGAGCCGCCACCTCCAACTTTAAGATTGGTACGGAAGTGAACGCATAACGATATGCGATATCCCCCAGCGTTTTTACAAAGGCTTCTGCCGCAGTTCCATAAAAGATATCATGCTTATACGTGCCTTCCATGATTTCCTTATAGTTGTCGATAAATCCATCTCCTGCGGAATAGATCAGATAACTTTGCATCCTCACCATCCAGTTCTGTACTGCATACAGCTTAGGTTCCTTATCCTTTCGTTCCAGAGCCTTCTGATACTGGCGTTCCAGCACGCCTGCCGGATAGTTGTCCCCTTCAGGATAAACAGGATCCAGTTGCTGATGCAGTTCCTTTACCAACATGTCATAGGATATGCATCCCTTTTTAAACGCATCCTCAATATCCGCTGTACGGTAGGCGATATCGTCTGCCGCTTCCAACAAATAGGTCAGTGGATGTCGATTCCCCGTACATCCGCAGCTATTCCCAATCTGCTCATAAAGCTCCTGCTCCGCATAGAAATATCCCATCTTTTTCTCTTTAATATCGCCGCTCTTTTTATTGATATCGGTGGAGGGAACCGGGTACTTTATGATGGTGGAAAGCAGGGCATAGGTAAGGTTCATACCATTTTCATTTACAAGAAAATGCAGTTTCGATACCAGACGCAGTGCCTGAGCATTACCCTCAAAGTGATAAAAATCCTCCTGCATCCTTGTATCTAGGACTTTTGTCAGTTTTTCTCCCTGAAACTCAAGGGATGGGAGGTTCTTCTGAAACCAGTCCCGAATGGCCTCCTCTCCAAAATGCCCGAAGGGCGGGTTGCCGATATCATGAATCAGGCCGGCACACTGTAGGATATCACAGATTTCTGCCTTGGTCTGAAGATTAAAATCGGTATCCAACTCCTTTTGGATAATGCTCTCCGCCACATTCTGTCCCAGCGATTTGGCCAGGGAAGACACTTCCAGCGAATGAGTCAGCCGGGTACGGATAAAATCACTTTTATCCAGAGGGAATACCTGTGTCTTGTCCTGCATCCTCCTGAAAGAGGCGCTTCCTATGATTCTGTGGTAATCCTTTTCAAACTCGCTGCGCAGGTCACTCTTTTTACCGGCTCCCGGCTTTCCATATTCACCTTTTCTTCGCTCAGATAATATTTGTTTCCAGTTCATTATTAACCTCTCTATCATACCGCTTTCAAAATCGCATCCCCGGAGGGTTTTGGCACCCGAATCCTAAAGACAGGGACAGATGGATAGCCCCTCTGTCCCTGCCTTTAAATTGCCAGTATCTTCTTCACAATGCCATCCATCTCGTCCACTTCAACTACGGTGTCATGAAGCACCGGAGCAGTACGGATTTCTTCAATTGCTTTGGGTACCGGAACTTTGGCCGTCTCACAAAGAGCATCAATCTGCTCCATATCTGTCAACGGATCAAACTTCTCTCCATCAATTGCATGAAGGACATTTCTTGCGAACTTGTACGGACTTGCGGTGGATGCAATCACAGTGGTTCTCTTGTCATCGGACTCCTCTATATATTTTTCATAGACCGCTGCCGCTACTGCAGTATGTGTATCGAGAACATAGCCTGTTTTTTCATATAACTTCTTGATAACGGCTCCAGTCTCGTCTTCTGTTGCATAGTTGCCATAGAAATCACTTAACTGCGCTTTCATTTCATCAGTGATTTCATACTTTCCTATTTTCGAAAGAGCATTCATCATCTCTTTATTAGTCTCTTCTGATCCTGCTATCCTGTGAATCAGACGCTCCAGATTGCTGGAAATCAGGATATCCATGGAAGGAGAACCGGTCAATATGAATTCTCTGTTTCTGTCATAGCTTCCTGTGCTGAAGAAATCATAGAGCACCTTATTCTCGTTAGATGCACAGATTAATTTGCCGATCGGAAGACCCATGTTCTTTGCATAATATGCCGCCAGGATATTGCCGAAATTACCAGTAGGAACTACCACGTTCATCTGCTCACCATCAGCCAGTTTTCCCATACGAACCAAAGACGCATAGGCATAGACATAGTATGCCACCTGGGGCACAAGACGTCCGATGTTGATGGAGTTGGCTGAACTGAACTGGAAGCCCTGCTCATTTAATTCCTCAGCCATTGCTTTATCATTGAAAATCTTCTTCACTCCGGTCTGAGCATCATCGAAATTACCGCGGATGGCCACAACGTATGTATTTTTCCCCTTCTGGGTCAGCATCTGCTTTTCCTGTACCGGACTTACCCCATCTTTGGGATAGAACACGATGATTTTGGTTCCCGGAACATCCGCGAATCCAGCCATAGCCGCTTTTCCGGTATCTCCGGAGGTTGCGGTCAGAATTACGATATCATTTTTCACCTGATTCTTTTTCGCTGAGGTTGTAAGAAGGTGGGGAAGAATGGAAAGTGCCATATCTTTAAATGCGATGGTAGCGCCATGGAACAGCTCTAAATAATAGACGCCGTCGGCCTCATGCAGGGGTGCGATATCCTTCGTGTCGAACTTCTCATCATATGCCCTATCTATACAAGACTTCAACTCTTCTTCCGTAAAGTCTGTGAAGAAACGGCTCATCACTTCGTAGGCCACTTCCTGGTAGCTCATCTTTGTCAGTTCCGCAACCGGTACATCCAAGGCCGGAATCTGGAGCGGTACGAACAATCCACCATCCTCGGCCAATCCCTTTAAGATTGCCTGGGAAGCAGTCACTGTGCTTCCATCACCACGAGTACTCTTATATAATACTTCCATTGTATCTCCCATCCTTTAATCTTTTTCTGTTCTGGCAGCAACATATTCTCTGTGATTACAAGTCATGTTTCTGCTTCATTTATTTTACGCGTTAGCTTAATAGATTCCTTGTTGATTATAGCATAGGATACCGTTCGTGACAACTAGGAATCCCACCTCCTTATGGACCTTTTCGACACATAAGGCAGGTGGGATTTTTCAGTTTTTTATATAATTTGGCATTCCATAGGAAGTTTATCATCGCGAATACCTTTAAATACCGGCTGCCTGTATCCAGGTTTATCGGATGGCATGTATTCTACGATCCCCACAAGCTCAGGCCCGAACCAGGTAGCGTCCTCATTTCCCGGCGGAATCTCTTTAAAAGGAGGAACCGCCCTAATCTCTGGATGATGTTCTAGTATTTTGCTCAGGCTAACCCCCATCGTCACATGCCCCCGATAGATCAATTCATGCCCAGAGTACTGTCCGATAATCAAACTGGTCATGGAATTCTCCTTGGGAATGTATCCACAGATTACACAATCCGCGGTTTTCATAACTTTGAATTTAATCCAGTCTTTGGTGCGTTTGCCCAGCCAATATCTGCTGTCCGCCCGCTTTGCAACAACACCTTCCAGTCCCTGAGATTTGGCGGCCTGAAACAGTTCAATCCCATTGGCAGGAATAAATCGAGAGATGCTAAGTTCCGGGGTTTCCTCCACGATTTCCGCCAAAAGCTTCTTACGTTCAAGCAGGGGGATTTCATTGACCATTTCGGAACCCTTATAGATAATATCATAAGCTACAAAACAGGCCGGGAACTTCTTAGATGCAAGATGGATCTTAAATGGATCTGTGAGCAGAACCCTGCGCTGTATCTCAAAGAAGTCTGTTTTTCCATCTTTTAGGATTAACAATTCCCCATCCAGAATACACTTAGACTTCACCTGCCGGTGGATGGAACCCAATTCAGGAACATGGGGTAATAACTGTTTGTTCCTCTTATTGCGCAGGTCTGTAGACGCTTCATCCAGATAAGCCAGACATCGAATCCCATCCAGCTTCAATTCATAGATATACCGCTCATCGTCAAAGGGTTCTTGCATCTCTGCTATCAGCATGGGCTTAATCCCTTTAGCCTCAAACATATCCATCAGGCTGTACCTGTCAGGCTATGATTCTTTGACATCTCAACAGTCTTTTTCAGAGCATCCATCAGGTCGATAACATTGGCCGGCTTGGTATTGTCCACGTTAAGAATCTCTTTCCCTTCTATCTTCTGCTCTATCGCCGCACGCAGCCTCTGTTGATATTCATCATGGTAGGCAGAAGGCTCGAATTGTCTGGTCATGGAATCAATCAGCATCTTGGCCATATCTATTTCCTGCTCATCCACCTGTACTTTGGGCGCCGTAGGCATAACCTGAATCTCTTCCTGGTAGAAAAGAATCTTGGCTATGATACTCTCCTTTGTGGGATAAAGAACCAGAAGTTCCTCATGGGTTCCTATCACAGTCTTTGCCACCGCAACTTTTTTTTGGCTGAGCAAGGCCTGACGAAACAGCTCAAAAGCCTTTTCTCCTCCTACTTCCGGAAGTACATAATAGTTTTTCTCAAAGTAAATCTGATCGATGTCCGACATTTTGGAAAAATGAAGTATGTGAATGGTCTTGTCCTTTTTGGTTTTTATCTTCTCCAGCTCATCTTCCGATATGGTGACGTATTTATCCTTTTCGAATTCATACCCTTTGATGATATCCGTATTGGCTACTT
>DVNN01000281.1 GCA_018714325.1 Candidatus Pelethocola excrementipullorum | reverse complement strand
ACAATTTATGCCCGGAAAGATTATAAGAAAAAATTATGGTATCAGGTGTCTGTGTCCAAACTAATAGAAAAGCGGGATACGCCTCAATTTTATCTGGAAGATTTACAAATAAAAACAAAAGATAGAATGTGTAGTATCAGAGGGTGGACGGCTTTTCGCACGCCGGTAAAGATTATGGCGGTTGATTGGAGTGGAAAGAGTTTAAATGCGCAGATTAAGCGGTATCAGCGCGTGGATGTAGCTCACGCATATCCGGAATGTCAGATAGATGAGAATGCTGGTTTTTCCTTGGTGTTGGAAGACATCAATGTGCAGGAATTTATACTTAGATTTCAGGCCGAAGATATAAAATCAGATTATAAGATTAGTATGAATCCCATAAAACTTACAGCCGAAAAAACAAGAACTTATTTCAAAAAGGCTGTGCATCTGGTACAAAGCCAGGGTATTCAGCAATTACCCAAAAAGGTGATTCAAAAGCTGACTAATCAAAACAGACCGGTTCATTATCGGCAGTGGCTGCCAAAGCATATGCCGACTGAAAAAGAATTGGCATTGCAGAGAAAGACGGCTCATTCAATCAGACCACTGTTTTCCATTGTGGTACCACTGTATAAAACACCAGAAAAATATTTGTTTAAACTGATAGAATCCGTTAGGAATCAAACATATACGAATTGGGAACTCTGTCTTTCAGATGGAAGTGGAGAGAATTCTCCTTTGGAAGAGATTTTAAAGGAATTAGAAAACTCTGATGGAAGAATTAAGGTCATTCATCATCAGACGGCGATGAAGATATCGGAAAATACCAATGCTGCCATAGAGGTGGCGACGGGAGATTATATCGTATTTGCCGATCACGATGATGAATTGGCTCCTCACGCCCTATTCGAGTGCGTTAAGGTAATCAGTCAGAATCCAGATACCGAAGTGATTTACTCCGATGAAGATAAGATGTCCATGAACGGGAAGCGTTTCTTTGAACCACAGATGAAACCAGATTTTAACCTGGATCTGCTGTGCACCGTGAATTATATCTGCCATCTCTTTGTGGTAAAGAATACTGTGATACAAAAAGTTGGCGTATTACGTCCGGAATTTGACGGAGCTCAGGATTATGATTTTGTCCTGCGATGTGTGGAGTCAGTTTCCAGCATCCACCATATTCCAAAGATTTTATACCATTGGAGATGCCATGAGAATTCCACCGCAGAGAATCCAGAAAGCAAGCGATATGCATTTGAGGCGGGGCTCAAGGCTGTTCAAGAGCATTATAACCGTATCGGCGTACAGGCCGAAGTATCCCATGGAGAGTACTTGGGCTTATATAGGACGCGATTTATTCGTGAGTATGATCCGCTCATTTCGATTATCATTCCGAATAAGGATCATATTGATGATTTAAAGCGAACCTTGGATGCCATTAATCAAAAATCCACATATAAGAATTATGAAGTTATTATCGTGGAGAATAACAGTGAAAAGAAAGAAACATTTCTTTATTACCAGCAATTAGAGGCCACTAATCCCAAGGTTCAAGTTGTATACTGGAAGGGTGAATTTAATTACTCTGAAATTAATAATTATGGTGCCAGTTTTGCAGACGGAGAATATCTATTGCTCCTGAACAACGATACGGAGATTATTAATGAGGATTGTCTGGAAGAGTTGCTTGGATATTGTATGCGTAAAGATGTTGGAGCGGTTGGAGCTCGTCTTTACTACGAGGATAATACCATTCAGCATGCGGGTGTAGTGGTTGGATTTGGCGGCATCGCTGGTCACTGTTTCGTGCAACAGCCCAGGGGCGCCACGGGCTATTGCCATAGAATTATCTCGGCTCAGGATTACAGCGCTGTAACGGCAGCCTGTATGATGGTGAAGCGAAAGGCCTTTGAAGAAGTGAATGGCCTGTCACCGGAGCTGGCGGTAGCCTTCAATGATATCGACTTCTGCCTCAAGCTTGGAAAAGCGGGCTACCTGGTTGTATATAACCCTTACGCAGAGTTATATCACTATGAGTCAAAGTCCAGAGGTTTGGACGATACACCGGAGAAAATAGCGAGATTTAATAAGGAAATTCAGACCTTTGAGAACAAATGGGCGGAAATCCTGAAAAATGGAGATCCGTATTATAGCCCGAACCTCACCTTAGACAGTCAGGACTTTTCATTAAGAAGAATTTAGGCTGAGCAGCCTGTCAAAGATTGAATATTAAGTGATAAGAGAGAAGATAACATGGAAATATCCAGAAAAGAAAAATGGTGTGAGCGCATATTCGTGCTGGTGATATTAGGCTTTGTGTTTGCCTGGGCGGTGATTCAGCCATATAATTCATCGCCTGACGAGGGAATGCGTTATGATCTGATTCAATATATTTATGAAAATAATATGCTTCCCAGGGGGGATGATCCAGCGATCAGGAATGAGATGTGGGGCATTTCCTATGGGTTTAACCCCTATCTATCCGGTTTGATTTCGGTTTTCTTCATGAAGATAGCAGGAATTTTCACCGACAATAGCCAGGTGCTTCTGATTGCGGCACGTATGACAGGTGTTTTTTGTACCGCAGGCCTGGCCTTGCTGGCTATCAAGATTTCCAGATCCCTTTTCAGCGGGTTGTCCAAATGGGTCTTCGTCAGCTTGATTACGTTATTGCCAGAGGTTTTGTTTTTAGGCTCTTATCTAAACAATGATTCCCTGGCCTTGCTGTCCACTGCCTGGATTATTTATATCTGGGTTCAGGTAATGAAAGAAGGATGGACTTGGAAGAAGTGTATAACTTTAGGAATTGCGATATCGGTATGTACATTATCTTATTATAATGCCTATGGTGTCATCCTGTGCAGTATTCTTTTGTTCTGTATTACGATTCTGGGATGTCAGGAAAAGAAGTGGGACTGGAAAACCTTATTTGGGAAAGGGATGGTCATCGCGGCGATTGTAGG
>DVNN01000280.1 GCA_018714325.1 Candidatus Pelethocola excrementipullorum | reverse complement strand
AGAATCAGTACGCAGACAATCCCGCAGACCACCGCGATTCCAAGAGGGGTTTTGATATAGATACTGATATAACCCAGCAAGGGGATACAAGCTGCCATCTTTCCCACCACACGATCGTATGTTACCGGATTGGCATCCGCAACGTCATTGGCATCTCCCTTTGTGACGATCTCTTCTTTATCCTTATCGATGCGATTTATCCTATGGGTTACCATGGTTCCTTCACTTATTTGATAGGTAATTACATCTCCCGTTTTCAGAGTTTTCGGCATCACTTCCTTTACGATTACAACGGCTCCCACAGGGATGTCCGGTTCCATGCTTCCGCTTATTACGGCCATGCTTTTATAACCCAGTGCAGTGGGAACCAGAAGCAATATTGCAACGAGTGCCAGACATAACATAATGATCTTATTTAATAGGCCACATACTTTTTTTACCACAGCTTATTCCTCTCCTGTCTTTTGATCATAAATCTCCCACAGTTTTCTCGCATTGTCATCACTATATGTTCCTTCTTCATCAATTGCCGAGATCGAATCCCCGCTGGAATCCATCACCCTCGTTTGAATCGCTTCCTGGTAAAGGATTATATCAAACTCTTCAAAATTGGAGTAATCCTCTTGTTCCTTCCAGGTTACATGGGTAAATAAGGGAGAGGTCTGTAAACCTGGCTCTACATAGTTTTTGTAATAATAAAAATCATCACTGCCCTTCCGCCAATCTTCCAGGTTATAGTCTAATGAGATGAGGTCATTCATATTGCTGGGGGATATATGAACCTTAACTCTGACCAGGCAGTTCACCTCACCTTTATTTTCTACATATGCCTTTTTAGCCACTTCACCCTCCGGGTCTCCGGCGACAGTACCCAGGTCTTCATTAATCTCTGACCTTACAGGCTTTACTGTGAATTTATTGGTTATTTCCTCTGTATCATCTACAAGATAGGCCAAGGTTATGGATAAAGAAGAGGATAAGATCAACCCAAGGATGATAAAGGCCATCATAATATTCTTATTTTTAAACTTTATTCTCATCAAAATCCTCCACTCCTATCTAGGGACTTGTTTTACCTTAATCTTCCCCTCTTCCATGCTGAAATGGTTGGTTACCACGTCGGTATCCGACGAATACGCATGCATCACTTTTTCATTTTTAATCGTGGCCTTACCATCCCGGGAATTGATTTCACTCCCTATACAGAAGGTAGTATCACTTATTTCACATGGATAATCCCCAACTGGCTCCAGCACGGGGGAACCGCAACCTTGATACCGGATGGTATGTTCTTCTCCTACTGAATAATTGCCTTTCGGAAGTCCTTTAAATGCAACGCTTAAAGATGCACACTGATCCTTATCTGTTATTGCTTCTAGTTCCTCCTTCTTAAACTCAACCGTCTGATACCTGCTGATATTATTTTCATCGGTAATCCTTAAGGTAAAGATGGGATTTCCTCTATTAAAGTTAATATCTTTTGCTGATATTGTTTTTACCACCTCTATGGAACCGCTGACTAAATTTACTGCATATGTTCCTATAGCAGATATTCCTTGGCCGCTATTAGCATAGTACCTATAACCATCCGTCTCACTATTTCCATTTTTATCTCCTATGGAGGAAGCGGCAGATTCAAGTCCAGTCTCCTTTGGGCATACGATAGCTTTTACATAATAAGTTGTGCTTTTTTTAGGTGATGAACTTCTTATATCCGGTGGGGTTATTTCATTTTTACAGTCTTCATCTGAATACCACGCTCTTGTTAAGAAGATATCATCAAACATATTGGAGTCATATTCAACTCCGTCTAAAGAATATAAGCTACTTACACTTTGCTCTACCCCATCAGTAAAATAATAATCTAAGGTTTCCCCTAAGAAAACCTCTTGCTCCAACTGTCCTAACGTAAAATCATTTATTTTTACATTTACGGTAAGGTTCTTAAATGAATGCTCCTTTTTATTATCGAAATATATTCCTGAACTTTCATCACTGGTAGGTACATCATTGCCTCCGATATAACAATCCTTAGCTTTTAAGATAAAGTCCGTCTCCCAGCCTGGTCTATTTTCCTCCTCATCGTAATTAGGTATATCAGTCTTCCATAATAGATACTGCCCGCTCTCATCAACATCAGCCTCCGCCTCATAGGGTTGGCCAACCACTTCAAACCTAGGGTCTATGTACTCTTTAATAACCGCACCCTTGACAGGTATATCCACCTGAATCGATTCCCAAATCCCCTTTAATGCTTTGCTGAGTTCCTCTGAATTCCAGACATTATAGGCATAGCCATCGCCAGATGAAATATCTTTTATAAATGACTCCTCCCCACCCTCCCCTGTAATCAGAGCTACTGTGTGGATTTTTGCATATTTCTTTATCTCATCAGCTATTACAAGACTTTTTTCTGCCTCTTCATTTTTATTATCTTCAGATGTTACAAATATAACATGTGATTTTTTATTTCTATCCAACATATCCCGTGCAGCTTCCAGCCCCATTGACGGACAAGCATTGCTTTTAGAATCATCTAATTTCCTATTTATAAAATTCACTAACGAGTCTTTTCCATTTTGGTCAAGCTCCGTTAAATCATGTTTATCTGTCTCATGGTTAAATGTAACCACTCCCACTCTGCTTTCCCTTGATTCCCCTAGATTGGTAATTAATTCTTTGGCAAAACCTTTAATTACATCTGTCCTTTTTCCGTCTTCCTGGCTTAAGTTACTATTCATACCGCCTGAATTATCCAAGACCAGAATCACATCAACCGAAGTTTTCTCCTCTTCCTCGGTCATAAGGGATGAGGCATCTAATTTTACCTGATACGTCCTTTTATTCCAATCCAGCAGCTGAACAGTTTTATTTCCTTCAACCTTTTTTTCTGGATCAACCTCTGTTAGAGCATCCGATTCAGAAGTATCATACTCCGAAGTATTTAGTCCCATTACCTGTATCCCGTTGGAAAAGATGGTACTAAGTACCAGCACAATGCAGACCATGAATACAATCCAGCTTCGTTTCTCCTTCATCCTCATTAAGAAACCTCCCATCTTCTTGTTACCAAAATCATATCATCCTCTTTTTATATTGCTGTTAACTATACCAAATAACAGTCACATACCGGTCACATGTGTAATCGAGACGTCAAAAAAAGAGGCTATCTTTCCAAAGATATCCTCTTGTATATTTTCCCGATATATTTTTACTCTACACATGATTGTTCTCTGATATTAATCGCTTCCAGAGTATAATAAATACTGACCTTTCTCTTCCTATTTGCCGAATCAAACCTTTCCTGAATCATCTCCATGACCTTCTGAGAAGATTCATGCTGGCGTATAGTAAACATTATGATAGATTGATTTCCGCTGTATCTGGCCGCCATATCCCCTTTGCGTAAGATATTTTTCAACACAAATTCCAGGATCGTCATCCCCTCCTCCATGTTACTGATATAAGTTTTGCTGTTATCCATTACGTTAATATTGGAGCATAAAGTAATAAGAGCTACATAAATCTCTTTTCCATAACGATTAGCCTTCTTGACTTCCTGACTATAGGAGCTCTTAAAAAATCTGTATTCACAAAATAATGCACCGGTGCCATTGTCCCCCCGATTTAGTTCATTCAAAATAAACTTTAATTCCAATTCATTCTCTTGACTTTCACTTTTAATCTGATCATGAATCTGACACATATTTTGTGAAGGCATGATCCCCAAATTATCATATAAGAGATTAAGTGCCCTGTGATAATGTTCCATGGCCAGCTTTTCCTTGTTTTGCATAAGAAGAGCTTGTATAAAGTAACAATGTAGTTCTTCATCAAGATAATCCAATTCCATTGCTTTGCTGCTAAGAGCTAACATGGCCTCATAATCACCCACTTTATCATATAACCTCATCAGTTCTTTTACAGTGTCTAAATATAAAGAATGATAGTAGGTGGATAGGGAAGAGGCCCAATATTCTCCCGAAAGCCTGGGCATGAATCTCCCTTTGTATAAGGCTGCCGCCTGACTATATAGTTCTATCTTCTCCTCAGTGCCCTGAGACATATATGCTTTTCTACAACATGATTCAAATTTATCTATATCCATTTTTATCGTTATCTCAGGATTTAAGTAGTATGCCCCTTTGCCAGTGAGAATTAAGGTTCCACCGCCCCATTCTTCTTTTATGAGATTCCTTATACGGTATATTAAGTTTTTAAGCGCTCCTATGGGATTACTGCTCTGTTCTTCAGTCCAGAGCACTTCACTCAACTCCTGTATACTGATATTCCTTTTATGGTGGCAGAAAAAATAAGTTAATAACTTTGTTTCCATCTCCGAACGAATCGTATCCTCATCTAGTACACCTCTTCGGCTGATTATCTCCAATCGATCAAACATGTGAACCTCTAAATTCATCTCTATCCCTCTTATCTGGAAATTTTACATTAAGCATCTCAAAAAGCGAAAATTGGCCCGCTATCACTTAATCCACCTCATCCATAATTTATATAATTGTTTTCTATCCTCCGCTCTCTTTTTTTCTTTATCAGCATTTTTCTTGTCAGGAAGTTTGATATCCTCGGTCGTACTCTTGTTTCCATTCCCTGACTGATACTTATCTTTCGTTGGGGTATAAATAAATTTAATTTCTGTATCCTTTCCTTTTGCAGTTACGGTTTTTGTTTCCGTATCAGCTTTGTACCCCTCAATATCCAGAGCGTTTGCCGTTATGACAGCCCCCTCTTCGGTCACTCCCACCTTATGAGTTTCCAATTCAGTCCCCTGATCGTCCACGAAACTAATGTGATAATCCACCCCTTCTATAACTTTAGCATATTGAGCTACATAAACTGCTTTTTCGGTTACAGTCGTATCGATTACGGGACTCCATCCTGTGAAGTAATATCCCGGATTAGAGACTACCAGCCCATCATAATAGGAAATATCGTAGGGCAAACTTTGGTTATATGCAACCTTCTCCTCATAACTGCTGCCACCATCAATGGTGCCCTGTGACCCCGCTCGAAAAGAAACTTCATAAGTTCTCGAAGCTGCCTCTGCCACTAGCCCAGAACTTAATACGATAGAAATCACATACAAAAAGAGCAAGGCTTTCACTAAGCTTTTCACTTTGGGTTTTATAAGTTCCACGTCTATTCCTCCCTACGTTTCTTCTTTACAATGCAAGCGATCGCTACTAAGCTTGCAATTCCCCCGAATATGTATAATACCAGCTCTGTTTCATCACCGGTTCGGATTGCCTTCACCAAGGTTTTTTCCCCAACTCCCTCAGGGGTATTTTCTACCCCAGGATTATTTTCTCCAGGTACTTCTTTAATTTCCGCATTGATTTTAAAGGATATTTCTCCGTGTTTATCCTGATATGCATCGTTTGTGGAGTCTCCATCTAAAGTAACCGTGATTGCAAGCTTGACACTTTCTCCCTTTTTGAGAGTGGCCAGCAATGTGGTGTCCTCCAAATAATTGAGGCCGAGGCTGGAGGCCTTATGATTTGGATTATTACTGCTTCCTACGATTCCACGGAAGAATTCCTCGTCATTCTTTTTTAGCTTTATCTCATAAACAGCCTGCTTATCCCCTTCTTCTGCGATATTGGATTCCACTTCACCGCTGATATAGAATCTCATCTCATGATAATCATTATTTGTTAATGTTAAGATTTGTGTCCTTTCCTCCCCTGGATCCATATTTGCCAATCCTTGGGAAAGGCTTCCTTCCTCTTCCGTAATAAACTTCTGAGTCTCTCCTTCATAAGAAATTACCGCATCCCTGGACTCTGCCAGAACCGTAACTGCTGAAGTGAGGCTTAACAATGATGCCAGCAGCACACCAAATAAACGTTTACCCCTCATGCTCAACTTCCTCCCCGCCCTGCTCCTGTACACCTATCAGATTTCCATTCTTTTCATCCATCTTTACGATAATTCCCCATTCTGCCAACATCGCTTTTTCCACTGCTGTCCTTTGGATGGCATCCGCATCAAATGTCATTTGTACTGCCAGGTTTCTATATTCATTGCCAGTGGTGGATAATCTGCCCCTCAATATAGAAAATTGCTCCATTACATTTGTTGTTTCCTCTTGAGGTTTTAGGGGCTTACGGTAATAGCAATATATCACCTCACCATATTCATCTCCCTCCAGAATAATCCAATTCTCTTTATCCTTTGTTATCACTTCAATCTCTCTGCAGTCTGCATCCAGATTTTTCTCTCCATCTTTATTCAGCCAGGATTTCTTAATTGTTATTCTCACATACAAGTCCTTAGTGCCTGAATTTCTGGCCCTTAGCGTCTCGTCCACCAGATCGCCAGGCATCCCAGTATACATGATACCCTCGCCGCTATACAGCTTTTCCCCTCCCGAACCTTCACCACTTTTTTGTATTAGCTGAATTCCCAATTTAGAAGTGCTCTCACCTACCTGAGCAGTGGTTCCGGCCTGATATGCTCCCAAGGTCACCCCTAACATTATAATGGCTAACAGGAGAACCGCCGTTATAATCCCTACTCTTTTCCTCATTTTTACCAGCCTCTTTTCGAAAAAAATATTTATTTTTTTCACTCTATTATACATTCAGAATGTCTCACGGCAGTCACACGAGGCCATATATGAGGAACGCCTCTACTAACGGGGCTTCTGTATCCGGAGGTAGAATTGTTACATAGGCTCACAAAACAAGACTCCACTCTATATATAACTTACTTAGGCAGACTCAATGGTACACTATAATTTAATTGGCAAACTTGCTATGGGATTTACATGATGAACATAAGATTAAATGACCTATCCCTACAAAAATCTCTCTTTCTTTTTCAACAAGATTGATTGATGAAAGACCGGCAGGACCCCCTGTTCCACTGATATTTTAATAGATTCCAGGTTTATTTTGATTGGATAACTTAGATTTCTTAAAATAATTATACCTTAATCTACCAAAAAAAGATACATAAATTAAACTTAGATACATACAAGATTTTTTTAATTCTGATTTCGGAAGGACCTACAATGTGTATTCTGTCCCCACATCTTCGCTCCGCTTCGGTCGGTGCTAAACGAGTGCCACTGGCACTCAGCACCCTAAAACATTCGAAATCCGCCCTACTCGGGCTACTTTCTCATGTTTTACGGGTCCCAAACTCATGCTTTTTCATGCAAGCTTGAAAAATCATGACCTTTTGACCCCATGATACCTACGGATTGCTACGCACTTTGTGCTCTCGCAATTCTAAAAACATTCGAAATCCGCCCTACTCGGGCTACTTTCTCATGTTTTGCGGGTCCCAAACTCATGCTTTTTCATGCAAGCATGAAAAGCATGACCTTTTGACCCTGGTATCATCATATTTATACATAAGTAATAATATATTATTGTAACATTACTATCCGGGGCTGCTATGCAAACAATTTCTCAAAAAACACTGGAAGATACCATGTATTACCGTAATATTCCAGTATTTATCTATAAGATTAACTACCCCTTCTTTACCACAACATGCAGCACCTCTGCCGCACAAAGTATTAACGAGCACTATGTCTCTGCTTCAAAAGAAAAGGAGGTCTACTGCCGGACAGTCCTTTATCCCCAAGCGGTTAAAAGTGCAAGATATATTCCAAGCAATCAACCTCCCTTCAATAGTTATACGTTTGAGTCTAATTACCAAATCACTTACAATACGAACTGTATCACCAGCCTATACATGGAGCAGTATACCTATATGGGAGGGGCTCATGGTGCCACACAGCGGAATTCCGACACCTGGGATTTTAATACCGGTAATCAGCTGAAACTCGAGAGCTTCTACCCCCATAACCCTGCTTTCTCCGAAGACATCCTAAAGGAAATTGAACAACAGATTGCCGGGCGGCTTAAAACCTCCCCTTCTTCCTATTTTAATAATTATTCGGAGCTTTTGCGGGAGACATTTCGTCAGGAAAATTTTTACCTATCGCCGATGGGCATAGTCATTTATTTTCAAGAGTATGATATAGCCCCATATGCCACTGGGATACCGGAGTTTCTCCTTCAATTTCAGAACAGTTGACAGAGACATATTAACATCACTCCTTCGGTTATGCCGTCTCTCATATGCGCGCGTTTTTATAAAAGATAGCAATTTGTATTAAGACTACCTTGATAAAGCGTGTTATAATGTGATACAGCATCGTGAACGGAGTGTGAGATGATGGAAAACAAAAAAATTATTAAAAAATTAATAGACTATATAGAGAATAACTTGGACAGCCAATTAAACTTGGATGAAATTGCGAAAGAGGCAGGGTATTCTAAATTTCACCTGAACAGAGTGTTTTCAGAGTGTGTTGGCTGCACTATATATAAATATATTCAAATGCGTAGGCTTACTGTGGCAGCCGAAAAACTTGTTTATACGAAAAAGCCCATTATAGAAATTGCTTATGAGGCAAATTATAGCTCGCAGCAATCATTCACTTTGGCATTTCGTCAACTATACGGGCATCCCCCACAAGAGTATAGAGCGATAAAAGCCCATATTCCCAAATTCAATAAATTTAAGCTGAAAAGCAATCTTGTTATGCTTTATGCGCCAACTATGAAATGTGAGGTCATTGCTGCATGAGTACAATACCATATGTAATAGAACAAACAAGCAGAGGGGAAAGAAGTTACGACATCTATTCCAGACTGTTATCTGATAGAATAATTTTTTTGGGTGAAGATGTGAACGATACAACTGCCAGTTTGATTACTGCGCAATTATTATTTTTGGAGTCGCAAGACCCTGATAAGGATATAAGCCTTTATATTAACAGTCCGGGCGGTTCTGTGACGGCAGGGTTCGCTATATTTGATACTATGAATTATATTAAGTGCGATGTATCTACAATCTGCATTGGACTTGCAGCAAGCTTTGGGGCTTTTTTGTTGGCTGCTGGTACTCAGGGTAAACGATTCGCTTTACCAAATGCTGAAATTATGATTCATCAGCCCGCCGTATCCGGGGGTATTAAAGGCCCAGCCAGCGACATTAAGATAATGTCAGACTATATGCAAAAGAATAAACAGAGATTAAATCAACTGCTTGCAAAAAATACTGGAAAGACAATCGAAGAAATAGAGCGTGATACAGATCGGGATAATTTTATGACGGCAGAAGAAGCTAAAGCATATGGCTTAATTGATACGGTTATTTCAAAACGTGTGTAAAGGAAATACGGCAAGCTGAAAAAGCCTGTATTTATGCAGCTTTACAGACGCAAAAATAGGCGTATCGCCGCTTGACGATACGCCCGTTTCTGTCTTTGCACCCTGTTTGTCATCTCAGATGAACTATCATGCTCAGAGGACTTTACTTATTTCTGGCAGCGGCAATCTCCACCAATACATTCATAATCGTCAAAGCCGCCAATCTTACGGTACTGCCTGTCGGGTCATATTGGGGAGCAACTTCCACTAAGTCTGCCCCTACAATATTCCCCTTTTTTCCAATCCCTCTGATGATATCAGATACTTGGTCAAAATATAGTCCCCCCGGGTAAGGAGAAGCCACTCCTGGTGCTATTGACATATCATATCCGTCGATATCAATGGAGAGAAAATAATTCTCCGCTTCCGGTATTTTATCCACGATGGCGTCTACTCCGATGCGGTGAGCCTCCCTTGCGGAAATCAGCACACTTCCATAGGCCTTTGCATCCTCATAATCAGTTTTCCTGCTGCTCCCCATTCCCCTAAGTCCAATCTGAGCCATCTTATCGATATGATCCATCTCGGACAGCCGTCTCATAGGGCTGCCATTGCCATATTGCAAAGGCCCCACATGGTCTGTCCAGTCCAAATGCGCATCGAATTGTACCACACTTATTTTTTGATTCATCTCGGCCAGTGCCCTGCCTACCGGTATGGAGATGGAGTGATCGCCTCCGATGACAACAGGCGCTGCTTGGGCCCTTACGATCTTTCGTACCGCCTCTTCAATTTGGGCAAAGGAATATTCCACATCTCCATGCAAAACATCCGCATCCCCGCAGTCAGCTACCCGAAAGGGGGCCCCTAAAAGCTGCTCATCCCTTTCAAAATCATAATAACCCCCATCGCCTCTTCCATACTGTGTGGAAGCCTCACGGATTCTTCTAGGTGCCAGACGAGCCCCGCTCAAAAAGCCAACGCCCAGATCATAGGGCACACCTAGAATTCCCACATCTGCATCTAACTTGTTTAAATCGGTACAAATTGGATACTTTCCAAATGAACAGATCCCCGTAATCGGTAAATTTAATGAATTCAAAATCACACACCCCTTCTCTTTTTAAGTCTCTTCGTCTTGTTGTTATAGGACATATTATAGCAAGAGCATACATTCCTTGTACACGGATTCTATTATGTGATATACTGAATCTGCTTAATTAAAAAATGTTATTTCGGCCTTTTACTTATTTTAAATTATTCAGTCCAATATGATACCAGGGTCAAAAGGTCATGCTTTTCATGCTTGCATGAAAAAGCATGAGTTTGGGACCCGCAAAACATGAGAAAGTAGCCCGAGTAGGGCGGATTTCGAATGTTTTTAGTATTGCGAGAGCACAAAGTGCGTAGCAATCCGTAGGTATCATGGGGTCAAAAGGTCATGATTTTTCATGCTTGCATGAAAAAGCATGAGTTTGGGACCCGCAAAACATGAGAAAGTAGCCCGAGTAGGGCGGATTTCGAATGTTTTTAGAATTGCGAGAGCACAAAGTGCGTAGCAATCCGTAGGTATCAT
>DVNN01000279.1 GCA_018714325.1 Candidatus Pelethocola excrementipullorum | reverse complement strand
GCCTTACTATAGGCCATATTCATGGATGACGCAGCCTTTTGCAGAGATCCAAATTCATCCACCTTATGCAGCAGATCCGCAATTCCGGGGCCAAAGGCCTTGCCTTTCCCATATAACCTGATACTCATTCTATAAAACAACTCTTTATCCATGTCTGCCATACATCCACCTGTTATTGAAATATTCTTTTTTACAATTATTATGATTTGGGTCCTAAACTCATGCTTTTTCATGCAAGCATGAAAAGCATTACCTTTTGACCCTGGTATCATCATTTTATCATATTTTCCGAAGTACATCCAATTAGATTTATAATTTTGTGCATTTTCGACAATCTTTGAAGGTAACCTTTACGCATCGCTATGCTTATTAAAGTATAACGCTATGGTAAAGAAAGAGCCTGACTCAGACTCTCGCGCTGACGCACGTCACTTTGACAATTTCAGATAAAGCGTCATCCACATAAGTTTGGTCAGCTCCACACGGAACTGACCAACAATTACTTCCTAATCTTATTTTCAGAAACCTTGCCCACAAATACCTTATTATTTTCTATTCTTTTCGTAGGGAGTATTCTTCAACGGTAATGATGTCTGGAATTCTCCTTGTAGCTTATAATAAGCTCCCTGCACGGCAGGCGCGGTTGGAATAGATGTGATTTCTCCTACTCCTATAGCACCATAACTGATACCCAGTCCCTTTTTCTCGACTATGATACTCTTTACATTTGGTGTTTTATCCGCCCGGAACAATCCGATGGTACCAAATTTTCCTGTCGGTACACATTCTTTCAATGGATAGGATTCTGTAAGGGCATATCCCAAACTCATGATGATGCCGCCTTCAATCTGGCCTTCCGCACCCTTAGGATTTACCACCTTACCCACATCATGGGCTCCCACCATCTCTTTTACTGTTCCATCCTTATTTAAAATACATAACTGTGTAGCATACCCATAGGCCACATGGGAAACAGGGTTGGGAACCGGCGATCCCAGTGGATCCGTCTTTGCCAGAAACTCGCCATAGAATTCCTGACCATTGAGATCTTCCAGGGTTTTGCCCTCCAAAGCCTCTTTCAGCTTATTGGCAGCACGGATACCCGCCTCACCTGTTACCGTAGTCTGACGGGAACCTGAAGTAGTTCCTGAATCGGGGGCAACGGATGTATTGGGGTTCTTCCAGGAAATCTTCGTATAAGGAATTCCCACTGTTTCCGCAACCATCTGGGTAAGCACGGTGCCCACGCCCTGTCCGATACAGGATGCTCCGGAGTGGATCTCCACAATACCATCCTTGATAATCAGCCGGACCCTTCCATAATCAGGAATTCCAACGCCCACACCTGCATTCTTCATGGCACATCCAATTCCCACATATTCATTGGAATAATAAATATCCTTCACGGCTTCCAGTGTTTCCACAAGACCCGTGCTCGCATCCGCAATCTGGCCGTTGGGCAATACCTGTCCCGGTCTTATGGCATTTCGATAGCGCATCTCCCAGGGGTCGATGCCCACCATCTCAGCCAGCAAGGTGATATTACATTCGGTGGCGAAACAAGTCTGTGTAACTCCGAATCCACGGAATGCACCTGCTGGTGGATTATTGGTATAAACTGCGGTTCCATCAATATCAATCACCTGGTAGTTATAGGGGCCTGCTGCATGAGTACACGCTCTTTGAAGTACCGGTCCTCCCAGAGACGCATAGGCTCCCGTATCAGAAACAACCACCGCTTTCATGGCTGTCAGCTGTCCATTCTCATCGCAGGCTGTCGTCATGTCCATGGAGAAAGGATGGCGTTTCGGATGAATGATCAGACTCTCTGCTCTGGTTAATTTCACCTTGACCACGCGGCCTGTCAAGTAAGCAATCAATGCGGCATGGTGCTGAACGGACATATCTTCCTTGCCTCCAAAACCGCCGCCTACCAGTTTGTTCTCCACAATCACCTTTTCCTTGGGAAGTCCCAGTAGGATGGAGCACTCTTTTTGTGTATCATAGGTTCCCTGATCGGTTGTGTGTAGAAAAACTCCACCGTCAAAAGGCAGGGCTACCGCACATTCCGGCTCCAGGAATGCATGCTCGGTATATGGAGTCTCATAATGTCTGGTCACCTTATATTTGGAATTGGCAATCACCTCATCTGCATTACCACGCACCACGTGCTCATGACTCAGGATATTGCCGCCCTCATGGAGATGAGGGGCATCTGGTTTCAATGCTTCTTCCGGACAAGTTAATGGCTTTAACACCTCGTATTCCACTTCTACCAGCTTCTTGGCTTCTTCCAGAATCTCTGGAGTTTCAGCAGCGACCAGAGCAATGGCATCCCCCAGATAACGGGTGATGTCTCCCTCTGCAATCATCGCATCCCAGTCCTGTTTTAGATGTCCCACCTTATTACTTCCTGGTACATCCTTGGTGGTAAAAACGCCCACTACTCCCGGCAATTCCCTGGCCTTTTCGGTATGTATGGCCAACACCCGGGCTCTTGGATATTTTGATCGAACGGCACTGCCATAGATCATGCCCTCTATCTCGAGGTCATCAACATAAACGCCGGTTCCCAACACTTTTCCTTCCACGTCAATACGGCGGAAATCGGAACCAACCTTTATCATCTCTTCCTGCTCTTCAATTGGAATATCCTCACGGAGCATCCTGGCGGCCAGTTCTATTCCATCGATGATTTTCTTGTATCCTGTACAGCGGCAGATATTATTTCGAATGGCACAGGCAATCTCCACCCTGGCAGGATTAGGCTTCTTATCAAGCAACCCCTTTGCACACATCACCATCCCAGGGATACAGAATCCACACTGAACCGCACCAGCCTCACCAAATGCATAGACATATACGTCTTTTTCTCTCTGGCTTAACCCTTCCACGGTCAGGATATGCGCGCCTTCCATCTTTTTTACTTTTTGCGTACAGGCCTTTTGTGCCCTCCCATCTATGAGCACAGTACATGTACCACAAGCACCTTCGCTGCAGCCATCCTTTACCGACTTGAGATGACAGTCTTCTCTCAGAACTTCCAGAAGCTTTCTCTCTGCCTCAAATTCTCGTTCTTCCCCATTAATCCATAATTTACAATAAGAGCTCATGAATACCCTCCACTTCTATACCTTCCAGCTCAACAAGTTTTTCTATGGAATCCCGCTCAGGGGCCTCTGCCGCCCAGGCCATTCCGCATCCCGCGGATATCTGCCTTGGAACAGGAATCAATCTCCCTGCCGCACCCACCTGCTTACAACGTTCTTCCATCTTAATCGCCTGGGTCGTGCTATGAAAAGTAAAAACAACTTTATTCGTCTTTTCTCTTGCCATAACGCTTCTCCTTTTCTGTTTCACTTCAGGTATGATTACGATTTCCAAACCCATTCAAAGCTTCATATTAAGAAACTCAGGTTGCTTTTCAATGAAATTTCGAATGGTGATAATATTTTATTGAACATTTGATAAATAATTATCATTCTCATAATCATAACATTTGTCATAGGGGTTGTAAAGGTATTTAGGACAAAAATAACTACAAAAAGGCCACAGATAAACTGTTAATTTCGTACATCTTCGGGGAGAATAACGCTCCTATTAATGATTGAGCAATTCTTCCTGTTCGAGAATTATCTCTTCTAATTATATCATATAATTTATAGAATGTTTAGAATTCTTTCTATAGACTTAATAGACTTATCCAATCATGGACAATATAATATAGTATTATTATTGCGTTGCAGATGCACCGCTGACTGAAGCATCGGAGATGACTACTACATGAATCCTACTTTTAAGAAATATAAAACCCCGCTCAAATGGATGCTGGTTCTGACGGCCCTCTTTATGGTCTGTTTCTATAACAGAGAACAGATTCCTCTCATAGCAGAACAGATTCGGGAAACACCTAAAATCCTATTGATGATCTCCACCCTGCTGGCATTGGCGTACTTTATCTGTGAAGGCAGGATTATCGCGATGTTAGGAAATAGATACCAGCCTTCTTTCACGATAGGGCATGGTATCTCTGCAGCCTTTTTCTGTGAATTTTACCGTCTGCTGACCCTGGGAAGTATGACTGGTGTGGCCGAGATTTATTATCTTCACACCAATAAGATCCCTGCAGCAAAGGGCACCGGCATGTGTCTGGTTCAATATCTGATTCAGCGGATGTCGATTGCTGTTCTGGGGCTTGCATCCTGTGTGATTGTGCTCATCCGATACCCCAATGTGGTACAGGCCCATTCCTGGCAGATTATCCTGAGCTATTTGATAACGATTTTAGTACTGTGTGGACTGATATTTGTCGGCACCTGCAAAAAGGCCACCACCTGGTTGTTCTGCCTGGTAGAACGCAAGGCCGGCCAAAGGCTAAAAGGCTTATTAGGCAAGGCTCATGAACAGGTAAATATTCTGCAAAGTGAGGTGCAGCTCCTCCTTAAGGAACGCCAAATAATGTTCCGGCTGCTGGTGCAGAATATCGTGAAAATGCTATGTTGGTTCTCCATACCGGCAATCTTACTTTTTAACCCGGAGAATCCTGCATCCTTTCTCTCCAACATGGCTCTGACCTCCAT